>MVCZ01000126.1 GCA_002049825.1 Candidatus Zhuqueibacterota bacterium 4484_188 | reverse complement strand
TTTTTTCTGCTGAAAATACATCGGTTTATTCCATTTCTCAAAATGATTTTTAGAAAAATAGTATCCTGGATTAAATCCGTTTATTGGAATGATTGATGATGAAATGATCGGGAAATATTAAAAAGATACTTTAGGTGAAAACAGAAAAAAGTCAGAAAAAAATTGACAGGTAAGAAAGGAATTGTTATCTTAAATTAAAAATATCACCAAACAGGGAGCGTAAAATGCCTAACTACACCGTATCGTCCTGGAAGAAAACAGATAAAAAAACACTTGATCCCAAATTGACCCAACAGGTTTTCACCACCGGGAGTGTCATGTTGGTTCGTTATGTATATGAACCCGGGTTGCATTTTCCCGAGCATTCACATCCTCAGGAGCAGGTAACCATAGTCGAGAAAGGAACGCTTGAGTTTGATATTGAAGGTGAGAAAGTTGTGCTTACCGAAGGTGACCTCTGTGCGATTGCGCCCAATGTGCCCCATGCAACCGTGGTAGGAAATGAACGGGCAGTAGCGGTGAGCATTTTTACACCGGTCAGAGAAGACGTGATAATCCAGACCGGACGCTAAAAAGACACGCTCTTCGAATTGTGGCCGGAAGGTGTTTTCTGACTTGAAGGGAAAAAATTCAGCTCTCCGGCAGATTCAAAAACTGTAACATTAAGAAGTGGATATAACCAGAAATAGTTTGTCATTTTCGGTGAAGACTGGATACGTTTTGAGTCGTGTCCGGTATTCATTCAGGCACTGACCGCTTTCCAGGTCGAAGCGCCAACCGCGCCACACGCACATTAAAATTTTGTTTTCAACTATTCCCTCGTGCAGGTTCGCACCGGCATAGGGATAGCGGTTCTCTACCGCAAAATATCTTTCCGTAGTAGAAAACAGCACAATTTGCTCCCGGTGGTTCAGGTTAAAAACAAAAGGGTTTTCCCGCGTTACTTCGCTTTTGCGACACAAATAAATTTTCTTCACATCTTCTTTAATTCAGGAATCTTTTCGTAAAAAGGTAAAAACGGGCCGTCGTTTCATTGCGATTCAGGGAGCGATTTCTCCGGCGATTGGCTGGGAGAGCAGCGTTGCGATTTTTTGCGGATCATTCGGGTGTTGCCCCAACAGGAACATCAGTTTCACGATGGCTGCCGGCAGGGTCATATCGTGACAGGAAATCCCGCCGGCTTTTTGTGCCAGCTCGCCGGATTTATACAGGTCCAGATTCACCCTTCCGTAGGGGCTTTGCGAGCTAATGACGACGATTCTGCCGGTATCGGTCATTTTCCGGATCCAGGGGATTAAAGAATTTTCATAAATAGACATGTTGCCTGCGCCCAGTGCATCGATAACCACCGCTTTCAACTGCGACGCTAAAATACAATTCAGGTACTCCGGTGCCAGCCCGGGATGAAAATGAAAAGAAAAAACCCGGCTATCGAATTTTTCCCGGTAATTCAATGCTTTGCCGGGGGGAAGAATGTTTTTGGTGAGCGTAATATCCAGTCCAACCTCGGCCAGCGGCGGGTAATTAGGACTGGCAAATGCATCGTAATGAGTGCTGGAAATTTTCAGCGTGCGGTTGCCCCGGAACAGAAGCCGCCCAAAGAAAATGGAAACTTCCGGGATGTGGTAGGTTGCCAGTTCCAGGGAACTAATCAGGTTGCTGCGGGCGTCGCTGCGGATTTGTGCCAGCGGGCGCTGCGACCCGGTGAGAATCACCGGCTTGGATAACCCCTGCAGAATGAAAGACAGTGCGCTGGCGGTGTACACCATGGCGTCGGTGCCATGAATGATTACAAACCCATCATACGCATTATATTTCTCCGTTATTATTTGTGCTAATTTTTGCCAGTGGTGAATCTGGATGTTGGAGCTGTCGATATTGAATGCCACTTCAAAATCGATCTGTGCAATCTCCACAATCTCCGGTAGGTAGGTGAGAATGTATTTCTGAATATCGGCTGGCGCTAAGGTTTTCGACGGTTCGATGGGCAACATGCCAAATGTTCCACCGGTGTGTATAATAAGCAGTTTTTTCATTGTTAACCTCTAAATCCAGTTTTTTAAAAAATGCGATGATCAGGGAAAGTCCTCGACGATTTAGATAGCGGGGATCCAGAGATCCCCGATTTTATTGTACCCACCGTAAAATAATATAAACCCGGATTATTTATTCGCCACTGATTTTCACTGATGAACACTGATGAGAAAAATAACCCGTTGTGATCATTATTTTTAAAAACCGTTTTCCATAGGAATCACTACGTGAAAAACGGTTGGTAAATAATGAATTTGTGTGCGTTCACCCGGATGAATCCGGGTGCTAATTCAATCCTGTTTTGAGACAACACCTTGCTTTTCCCGTAGGGATGGCTATGCCAAGCAAGCGAATGAAATCCTCGAACCCTATATTTGAAAACCGCTTCCCACATAGTTGTTCCTATTTACGCCAATGGTAGGGAAAGCGGTTTATAGAAAGCGAAAAGAATTCTTATTAGCACAACGGGTGATTTTTAGATAATTGTTTTTCAAAATCTTATTGTCGGTGAATAATTTGGGATAAATTTGCTTGTTATTAAAGATTCTTACCCCACTGTCGAGAATGAAAAACAAACCAGGGAAGGAAAAGACACATGAATGTGAACGCAGGTCAGGCACAAATACAGCAGTCAAACCAGGAAATGTTTCAGGTAATTCAGCAGGTTTTTCGTATTCTCAACACAGAATTTCAGTATCTTCCGAAATTGATTGACTATCCGAATTCTGTTCTCTATTTTTCAGGTAAATCTTTTGACGATTGGCGTACAGGACCTTATGATCGACAAATTGGTACAAACCGCGAAAAATATTTTGGGCGATCAATTCACATTCCAGCCCGCCGTGCTGATTCCTCAGCAGAAAATCAACCAACAGCTCGAAGCACTGCTCAAAGGGAACCGGAGAATCCGATCACTCAAAATAGAGTTTCAACCGGGAAATGCCACACTATTTCTCAGTGCAAAATATGTAATTCCCACGCATCTTTCTTATCAGGTCAGTGGAAGAATCGCCGTTACGAATCGCATCGACCAGCCGGTTCCGTAAAACAGTCGGTAAATTCGTTCTCTTTCTGCTGAAACGAATCCCACGTTTCGATCCCTTTCTCACATGGGGTGCAGGCTTTTCTATTACCAAAAACGAAAAAATCATCACCTTTCGCTTCCCGGAAGTTACCCTGGTGAAATTGAATATTCTGACTGCCGAGGACCTGAAACTGCAAAAAAACTTTGCACCAACCGGGTTGCGATTTGAAGAGCAATGCCTCAGAATCGGTTTCCGGCTTACCTCGAACGACGAGTCGACATTTAATTAACCGGCCGGAACAGGAAACATTTTTGCCGGCTTGGTCGGTTTCTTTCGGAGTCTCGGTTTCGAAAGTAGCCGGGTAAGAGAAGCAGATGAAATTTAGAAATTTATCGGGAGGAAAAATGAACCTGAAAACCGTGCCGGTTCGATTCCGGAATATCCTTGCTTACTGTTCGTTGTTTGTCGCGCTGGTTTATTTTGCCGGCTGCGCTTCCGGCAAGGTGAAAAAATTAGAAGATTTCAGTGCCAGCAAAGATTACCGGAAGGTCCTCGATTCGGGCATTGATTGCAATGCGGTAACCCCGGAGTGTTTTCGGATAAAGTTAATCCGTGCGGAAAGTTATTACCACCTGGGTCACCGGGCAGAGGCGTTAACCAACCTGAAGGAGGCAATCGCCCGGATTTCGCCCGATGTAAATGTATCAGAAGCTTTTCGTGCTTATGTTATGAGGGTCTCAATTGTTTTCGAAGAACTGAACACTATTGACGATTTCGAAAAAAAGAGAACGATTGTGAACAAACTGGTGCCGGAAGTGGAAGCCGTTATCGAAAAAAGCAAACGTCTGCCCGAAGAAACGGAACGGTTAAAAAATCAACGCCGGCTAACCGAGCTATTGGCAGAAAGCGTTCTCCTGAAAATGGATTTGACCGAAGCAGACAGCCTGGCGCCGGTGTCCGGGGAAATAGATTCTGTGTGCACCGCATTGAGAAAACTACTGCCCGATGAAGGGTATGATTTCTATTATCGTCTGGCGGCAGATTACAAACTGGTATTGCCCGGGGTCAAACAGTTTTTTCTTACCGGCATTGGCGACCGTGAGAAATTGATGCTCCGGTTGAAAGAGCTCTACCAGCAGGGGGTTCAACTACGCAATTTGCCCGTTTACAACCAGGGGTACGACGGGGAAATCGAGGATTTTCTGCAACAAACCGATTACTACATGAAACAGTTAGCCTTTTAGTTCCGGGGAAGTGCTGAAATGTAAAAGTGGAAAAGAAGCAGTGGCATAGTTTGACGGGCGATTTACGCCGAAAGAAAAACGGGCGGCTTTGAGTGCAATTTAAAGAGGATTTCTATGAGTGTCTTTGCCATCGGGATCGATGTAACCGAAATTAGCCGGATGAAAAAAATTATTGAGCGCTATGGGGAAAAATTCACCCGCCGGATTTTTACCGATAGGGAAATTGCCTATTGTTCCCGGCAAATTAACTACGCCAGTTACGCTGCCCGCTTTGCGGCAAAGGAGGCGGTTTTCAAAGCAACCGGTTTGGGTTTGCGGGAAAAAATAACCTGGAAGGATGTGGAGGTAATTAATAATGAATTAGGTAAACCGGAACTGCGCTTAACCGGCGAGACTGCCCGGATTTTCCGCGGTCACACACTGTATGTTTCGCTTTCGCATTCAAAGGAAATAGCGATTGCCATGGTGGTTGTTGAATGATCGGGGGAATGGTTGTGTGTCGTAAACCGCCAAGGTGTTAGGAACCGAACAAGATTGACCAAAAGGAGAAAAAAGTAATGAGCGATAGTGTGCTTTTAAAAAGAGACCGTGATATTTTGACAATCGTTTTAAACCGCCCGGAAAAACGCAATGCGCTAAGCCCTGAGATGGTAAACGAACTGCACCGTCAGATTGACCGGGTGTCCCGCGATAGTGAAATCCGGGCAGTGATTCTAACCGGGGCAGGCAAAGCGTTTTGTGCCGGAGCTGACTTGGCATATCTGAAACAACTTTCAACATTTTCGGAAGCGGAAAATTTGCAGGATTCAAAAAATCTGGCAGAATTGTTCAATAAAATTTATCACCTGCAAAAATTAACCGTAGCCATGGTTACCGGAGCGGCGTTAGCCGGTGGCTGCGGTCTGGCGCTGTGCTGCGATTACATTTTCGCCGCTTCCGAAACAGCAAAATTCGGCTTTACCGAGGTTCGGATCGGTTTTGTACCGGCAATTGTCATGAATTTTCTCATCCGCAAAATTGCACCCGGAACCGCGCTACACCTGGCACTGAGTGGCAAAATTTTTTCCGCAGAAGAAGCAAAGAAACTGGGACTGGTCGAACAGGTGTTCCCGTTAAATGGACTTCGCGACCGGACAATGGATTTCATCGGGACAATTTTGCAGCAAAACAGTTTTCAGGCTATGATGACCACTAAGACGTTGTTGCAGGATTTATTAGAGCATCCCCTGAATCGGGGTCTGGAAATAGCCAGTGCCGTAAATGCGAAAAGTCGGCAGACGCATGATTGCCAGCAGGGGTTGAAGGCTTTTTTAAACAAGGAAAAAATAGAATGGCGGAAATTTTGAACCGGCAACCTGAGTAGTTCGCTTAATTGTTTAGGTTCTGCAGCTTTTTCAGCTCACTTTCAATATCAAGCATCAGGTTTTTATAGGCGCCGTCTTTGATTACCCTCATTTCGCCGCTCTGTACCAAATCGTTTAATGTCTTCAGAACTTTGTTGATAAACTCTACGGTTCTTCGGGCAAATATCCGTAAACGGTGGGCATCATCCGGATTCTTTTCATTCATCATCTGGACAAAAGTGTACAGCGGGGTGAGTGCATTATTGATATAATGACTCAAGGTAACTAAAATGCTTTGTGCCTGACGGAGGGCTTTTAGCTGGCTCTCTTTTTCTTTTAACTGATTCTGCAATTCAAGAAGCCGCTGAATAGAACGCATCTTGAGCTGTAATTCAGGGGAAGTATAGGGCAGGTACAGAAAATCGTCTGCGCCAAGCTCAAAAGCAATCAGGTGTTCAACAATCATATCTTTTTTAACCATGCAAATAAGCGGAATATATTTCAGATTCGCATCTTTTTTCATCATTCGAAAAAACTTGTTTACCTCGGTGTGGTAACTTTCCAGGTCAATTACTACCATACGAATTTCTTTGTTTTGATACAGCCTGGTAATAACCTGACCGAGATCTTCCAGCCAAACCACTGGAAACCCCTCATGCTCCACGTCTTTAATGAATGAATTGGATAGCTCTGAATTTTTTGAAGCGAGTAAAATCATCGGCATTTATTCCTTGAATTTATGTGATGGTAACGGAAATTGAAAAAAAGATCAAAATCCCGATTCCGAATCCAATATAAATCGTATTTTCCCGGTTCGGCAAGGTATTTTCCCGGTTCGGCAAGTGAAACTTGTGCTCCGATTCTTATTTTCTTTTTAGTTCTTTGTCAAACTGCCGAATATGGTAAAACGGATAGCTATCCGTATTTAACCGGTTTGTGAAGGTGGAGAAAGGAATGATACATAAACCACGTTATTTGGATTATAGCCTGAACACTAAAATTGTCAGTGAAATAGAGGAAAAACTCAGGAAATTAAAAAACCGTGAAACCGGTTTTCTGGTAAAAACCCAGTGGGTGCTCGCGCTCCTAATTTACGTAGCAATTCTTCCATTCCTGGTTTACTACCTGACCGTCCTTTACATTCTTATTTCGATAATTCCGGCGCTAATTTTCGGCTTTGTGTTAGGGCGTCCGCTTGGGAAATGGTTGTACCACCGTTTCTTTAAAAGCGATTTGTTCAGTTCGGAAAACTACAAGTACTATTTGCAATTCAGGGCGGCTGAGAAAAAATTCCGCAATCAGTTCATTCGGCAGCAAAGAAATTTCTGGATAAACCTGGGAAACCTTGGTTTTGAGAGCGAGATTGAATCGCTGCTGAAAAAATCGGGATATAATGTTGCGAACATCCGGGAAAGCGAAGAAGACCTAATTAGCTTGAAAATCGGAACTGACACAGCGGTTTATGTTATTGCTCAACCACCACCTTTGGGATTAGAAAATATTCAAAAATTCTATGATGAATTTCGATCTTCGGATTTTCGAAAAGCGGTGGTTATTGCCAAGGGCGGTTTTACCGGTAAGTGTTTTAAATTTGCCAAGAACAAATCCATCCGCCTTTGGGACGTGCACCATCTGATTGAATTACAGATTCAGGCATTAAATTAATCGCCGGCAGAACCGAGTTAGCATATTTGGCGGAAAAAATAAGCGGGAGCAACCATCTGGCAAATATTGCGATAAAAATCGCACCGCTGAGAATGATGAAAAATTAACCCGCACCAAAATAGGAGTTTTTTCCTTCTGAGAAACAGAATGAGCCGCCGCGGGAAACAAAATAGTGCTGATCGGCTGGGTTAAAAAGTGCAGTTTTTCGGCAATGACCGTCGCTACATAATACCAACCTACAGTCTCGGACCACCAGAAATACCCGATAAAAAAATGTCCGCCCGGTGAATGAGAAAAGTGAAAACGTTGGTCGCCATTATTTTTATCCCGTAGAGAATAAAATCCTTGCTGATTTTTCGGTCAAAAAGCGGTCTGAAGAGAAAGGTAACCCGCAGCATAAATAATCCCGGCAAAATCTAGGAAATACTATAAGTAATTAAAGCGATTTTAATATCAAGTCCCAGGAATATATACGCTAAAACCAGCAGAATAACAAGAATGACCGGACGGAACAGGTAGGTTTTGTTTTAAGAAATAAATTTCTGCAGTCCCAGAACAATCTTCGATCCGTATTCAAATACCAGGTAAATCAGGATTAAAACAATACACAACCAGGCGTAACCGGTATGAATAGCAGCGCATTGTTTACAATCCCGATGGAGAAAACAATGATCTGTACCAGAAAAGTTAACCCGATGATTTTCGTAAGCGGTCGTCCCATAAAACCTGTTTTTTCATTCTCAGATTTCATGATACCGCTAAAAAAGGAAAGGAAAAACCACCGGAATTTTAGAAATTGTGTATGAGCTGTGTTGTTTACAGGAGAGTTGCAGAAATTAGCGAAGCGGTTTCTGTTACCCGATGCAGTTGTTTGGGAGATCGTTACGCTTGTCTCCAAAATAATCAAAATCCGAGAGTGAGGGAATGAGGCACAGGAATCCTTTACCTCCCTTGCAGCAGTTGCCGGTACAGCGGCGCCAGGTGACTGACAACACGCCTGGCGGAGTGAACCTGCAGAATCCGCCGGCGGCTCTGCCAACCTAATTCGCTACGCTGCTTTTTGTTCCGGCACAACCGCGCCAGGTTTTCCCGCAAGTTACTGACATCATGCGGACGAAAGCTGACTGTTTCTTTTCCCATCAGCCGCCGGAGTAACCCGGAATCCGCAGCAAGCACCGCAGTGCCGCTGGACATCGCTTCCAAAGTCTGGTGAATTATTGCCGTAGAAGTTATTTCACGCAGAGGTTCGGGAATGATGAATATGTCCAGGCAGTTCAAATATTGGGCAATTTCTTCATGGGATGCGGTACCGCTGAATTGCACTTCCACACCTCTCGACTTTGCCAGGCGGGCGATTCTTTTCTTGCCTGCGCAGTCGCCTAGGATAAATAATTTGATGTTTTCGCCCGCGGCTGCCTGAAAAATCAATTTTAGGTTCCGGAACCGGGCGCTTTTTCCCGGGAGTCCAAGCAGTATCTTTCCGGTTGGTTTCAGTTTGGTGCACAGCTCGGGTAAATCCCGCGGACGGAATACAGCGTTGTTTACCACCGGTGGAATGTGCACTACTTTACCGGCGAATTGACCTGCGGTAACATTTCCTTCCGGAAGATAACCCGGCAGCAAAATAGCCTGAATGTTATTCAGCACCAGGGATTGAAAGGGTTTTAAAAGCGCCCCGCGGTGATTACGCCTTGCTGTAAAATCCCGAAGAACAATTTTGGGAAGGAACACTTTTAACTCCCAACCGGTTTGCCGCACAATTTCCCGGGGAAGGATATGGTTGAATTTATCCAGAAGCGATTCAAGTGAAATCATTAAGATTTTGTGTTGCTGCGACATCCCGGTTGTCCTGTTTTCGGCTGCTCTCTTCATATTATCTTGTTTTCCGGGAAAAATATGAGGTGGTAAATGAAAAGAATTTTTCTTTTGAGTGTAAGTGAAAGAAATAAAAATGGTGAAAAAAGACAAGAAACAAAAGGGAAAAAGAGGTTGGTTGTATCGAACAGGGAAATTCTCCGGGGCACTCAATTCCTGGGGAAAAATAGGGGGAGAACGAAAATTGGATGGAATTAATGGAAGGGGCAGATTGTTTATTGGGGAAAGACGGAATTATTGAAGAGGAAACAATGTCCTTTCCAGGAGGTCACAGATAATGTGCCCGATCGTGATATGGGCTTCCTGGATTCGGGCGGTATCGTTTGAGGGAACGACAATGGGCAGATCAACCAATTTTTTAAGCTTACCGCCATCCCTGCCCAAAAATCCGGTTACGTAAAGACCGCGCTCATGCGCCATGTTTACCGCTTCGATAATGTTGGAGGAATTACCGCTGGTGCTGATGGCAATCAGGGTGTCGCCGGGCTGACCCAGCGCTTCAATCTGGCGGGAGAAGACAAAATCGAACCCGTAATCGTTAGCGGCGGCGGTGAGGATAGAAGTGTCCACGGTGAGTGCCTGGGCGGCAATTGCCGGGCGGTCGCGGTCGCCGCGCAGGCGGATCACCAGCTCGGCGGCAATATGCTGGGCATCTGCTGCGCTGCCGCCGTTGCCACATATTAAAATTTTCCGGTTGGCGCGCACAGTACCCAATAACTCGTCACATGCGCGAAGAATCGAATCGCTGGTCTGCTCCAGCAGGCGCTGTTTGACCATAATATTTTCTGATATATTTTCTTGTAATATTTTTTTCCATTCATCATTCATAAAACGAATTCCTTAAATAGTAACATGTCTTCACTGGTTCTATCTATTTCACCTGGTGGATGGCATCGGCAAATTCCCGGATCTGCGAGTGATTTTCACGGGTCTCGAAAAAGTTGCCTACCACCACGAATGAAGCACCCGCTTCCGCTTTTTTTCGCGCCGTTTCCGGCGTACGGATTCCGCCGCCGGCAATTACCGGAACGGACACGGTTTGGCTGACCACGGTAATCATTTCATCCGGGACCGGGAGTTGCGCCCCGCTTCCCGCTTCCAGGTAAATCAGTTTGAATCCCAAATACTGCGCCGCCAGGGCGTGAGCCAACGTTAGGTCGGGTTTGTTGCGCGGCAGCGGACGGGAATTGCTCATGAATTCGGCGCTGGTCATTTGTCCGGATTCCACCAGCATATAGGCGCAGGAGATCGCCTCCAGACCAAGCTGCCAGAGAATGGGTGCCGCCAGCACCTGGTTGTCAATCAGGTGCGCCGGATTTCTGCCGCTGATCAGCGAAAGGTAAAGCAGCGCGTCGGCTTTTCCGGAAATCTGGTACAGACTACCCGGGAAAAGAATCACCGGCAATTCACCGGCAGCCTTCTTCACTTCGCCGACAAAGGCATCAAAATGGTACTGGCAATCTGCTCAAAAGACAATTTATCGGGATCCAGCAGCAGCACAAAACCGGTGCCGTGCCGTTGAACAATTTCCTGTAGTTTCTGAAATGTTTCTATTTTCACCCCGGTCACTCTCGTGAGTCAATTAAATACTAAGATAATATGTGCTGTTATAAAAATCAAGAGCTTTACAAAGCCGGGTTAAATTCCGGGTGGGGAATATTCTGATTTTTCAAGAGATAAGCGGAGCGGTCTCCTGAACAACTGCTTTGGGGTACAAAAAATGCCTTTGTGACTGTGACGGTCTGGAAATTTGGTAGAAAATAGTTTACCCGTTTAACAAAGCCTTAAAAAAAAGAGGAGTATTTGCAGTATGAAAGATTATAGGAATAAAGGAACAGGTAATTTGGGGGTGCGGGAGAAGATTAATTTGGCGGAGACTGTTCGT
>MVCZ01000125.1 GCA_002049825.1 Candidatus Zhuqueibacterota bacterium 4484_188 | reverse complement strand
TCTATTTTATTTACCTTGCAGATCTAAAAAAAATACTGAATACACTTGGCAACCTGGATACGATGCCGGTTTTAATCGCCATTGCATTTTTCCTGGGTCTAACGCTGTTTCTTTCCCTGCGCTGGCGTTTACTGACTAATTCCCTGGGCATTCACGTTGATTTCCACAAATTAGTTAGTTTTTATATGATCGGTTTCTTTTTTAATAATTTTTTACCGACCAGCATTGGCGGAGACCTGGGTCGGGCGTATTATTTGGGGAAACAGTCGGGAAGCCGCTCGACCAGCCTGGGGACTGTCTTGTTGGAACGAATGATCGGGTTGTTAGCCACGCTTTCCCTGGCAGGAGTATCGCTGATCTGGTTAATGGGTGAATTCCGTACCAAACGCATTCTCTATTTTACCCTGCTGCTGGTTGCCGGAATTGCCTTCGTGTTGGCGATGATTATGAGCCGGCGCATTTATAACCGGATTAGTAAAGTTCTCACTTCAATCACTTTTGCCCGAATAGGTGAAAAACTTTCCAGGGTGCTGGATACTTTGCATTATTACCGCGATAAGAAAAAAGTGCTGTTATGTGCCTATCTTTTTTCACTGATAGGACACGTGATCTCATGCCTTCTATTAATGGTATTGGCGTGAGAGATAGCGGATATATATTACTGTTGCGCTCCCAGCAGGTTGACACCGCCCACGCGCTTTCACTGTCCTTCCTGGTTACGGTTGTTCCTATGCTAATCAGCCTGGTAGGCGGTGTACTGTTTGTGTATTACCGGCACAGGGGACTGGTTGCGCCCGTATCATTAGAGGAGGAATCGGTATGAAAAAAAATGGCTATCTTTTATGGATACTGCTCCTGTTACTTCCGATGTATTTTCTTTTTCGTTGTTCCACTATTCGGGAGTCTATCGGTGAAGAAGATGAAATTATCGTGTTTGCCGATTCGCTGGATTGGTTACAGTACAAAGATGCGCTCAACTCGGTTTTTGGCAAAGAGTTTAAAACCCCGGTTCTGGAAAGGGAGTTTCTCCTGAAGTGGATACCCTACCGTTATTTTGATCTGTATAAAAAAGAGAAGAATATTTTTATTCTCGGACGTTTGGATTCACAGGAACCGGTTTCGAAAAACGTAATAGAATTGTTAAACCCGGAAATTATAGAAGGCGTAAAAAGCGGTCAGTATTTTTATATTCCCAAACCCAATGCCTGGGCGCTGAATCAGTATGTGTTATTTCTGGTCAGCAATTCACGGGACGATATGATTCAGAAAATCCATGATCTGGGCGATTTGATGTACCGGGATTTTCGAAAATTTTATTATTCCCGGATGAGTAAACGAATGTTTGCGCAAATGGAGCAAAGCAAGCTGGAAAAATACATCGAAGCGCATTTTCCTTTTCACATGCGGGTTCAGCATGACTATTTTATTGCCACAGAAAGCCTTGAGGATGGCTTCGTCTGGATTCGGCGCCTGCATCCGGATCGTTCAATTTTCGTCCATTGGCTGTCTCAACCGAAGGGATTCCAGCTTACTTCCCGGTGGGTGATTGACGAACGAAACCGGTTGGCGCAAAAATATTATTCCGGAGATCAGGTTGTGGAGGATGAAACTCACGCGTATTCCACGCAATTTAAGGATTGGCGGGCAATCCGGCTGGAAGGGACCTGGCGGAATGACCGGGTAATGGTCGGTGGTCCTTTCCGCAGCTACACTTTCATCGATTCCACTACCAATCGGATTTATATGATCGATTATTACGTGCAGGCGGTGGGGCAGCGCAAAAAACCGTTCCTGGACCAACTTTATGTTATTACTCACTCGTTCCGTCCGTTAAAGTCTCCTATGGGAGAAAAGTAAATTTTTGTTGATTTAAGAACAAGGATTAGCGATTTGGGATTTTAGAAGTTAAGGAGAGATTCGAAAATCAAAGATCGGTAAAAATAGATTGGAGGAGAATGACTGTGGCAAAAGTGGCGATCGTCATGGGAAGTGAATCTGACCGCCCCATTGCGGAAGAAGCGCTACCGTATCTTAAATATTTTAACCTGAAATATGAAGTTCTGGTAATGTCGGCGCATCGGACACCGGGTAAGGTACGGGAATTTGCTGCGCAGGCAAAAGAGCATGGCTACGAAGTGATTATTGCCTGCGCCGGTTTAGCTGCTCACCTGCCGGGTGTGATTGCTTCTTATACTACACTACCGGTTATTGGTGTGCCGCTTGCTGCGGGGAGCTTGCAGGGTCAGGATGCGCTGTTTTCAATTGTGCAAATGCCGGCAGGTGTGCCGGTTGCCGGTATGGCAATCGGAAAAGCAGGCGCACGGAATGCCGCCATTTTTGCCGCACAAATTCTCGCCTTAAAATATCACGATGTGATGGAAAAACTCGTCCAATTTAAACAAAACGAATGCCGGATTCCCTTATGAAAGTTGTAGTAATTGGAACGATTAACCAGGATTTGATTTTGCCGTTCCGCGGCACTTCCATTCAGAGTATCGGAGGAATCTTTTATACCATTTCCGCGCTCTCGAAACTGGATGAACAAAATCTGCAAATTGTCCCGATTTCTTTCCTGGGTTCTGATATGTATCCGGCTTTTCTCCGGTTATTGAAACAGTACCCCAATGTTTTACCAGATGGTTTGCAGGAAATTGAACAGAAAAATCATAAGGTGATCCTGGAATACAAATCGGCGGAAGAACGGGTGGAAAAAGCACTGTTTAACTTTCCTTCGCTGGAATGGGAAAATTTGGAAAAATTTCTTGATGCAGATTTTTATATGGTTAATTTAATTACCGGCTGGGACATTTCCCTGGCTGCGTATCAGGAACTCAGCCGACTGCATTACCGGCGGATGTACCTGGATGTTCATTTCCTGGTGATGGGAATCGATAATCTGGGGAAACGGTTCCCCCAGCGACCCGCAAATGTTGAAGCCTGGATTCGGGGTGCGCGTTTTGTGCAAATGAATGAGCGTGAATTCCGGATTATTTCCCAGGATTCCGCGAACGATATTATGTTCTTTGAAAATTACTTTCAGCCCGATCAGATATTAATTATCACATTGGGCGGCAGGGGAGCACGGGTTATATTTCGCAAGGACAATATTGTGCGCAAAAAAGAATTTCCGGCGTACCCGGTGGAAGACGTGGTGGATGTAACCGGCTGCGGCGATGTCTTTGGTGCCGGATTTGTTACCGAGTATTTAAGAAGCGGCAATTTTTACCGGGCGATGGAGTTTGCCAACCGGGCGGCAGGGGTCAATTCGCTTCTGCGGGGAACTAATGAATTGGACAAACTGTTGCCTTTGATGGATGAGTTAGCCCTTGCGAGGGATAGCAGATGAGCAAAGTGTTCATTACCGGTGCCAATGGCTTATTAGGGCAGGCATTGGTTGAAACATTGAAAGATGTGTCTGTGGTTGTGGCGTCCGGGGTGGAAGCGGAGCATTTTTGTCCGGTCGATGGGGTCGAGTACCTGCAGTTGGATATCACCCGCGCGGCGAATTGTAATGATGTTGTCAAAAACCTGCGACCGGATTTTATCATCAATTCGGCTTCGTTTACCCATGTAGATGCTTGCGAAGAACAGCGTGAACTCTGCTGGAATATCAATGTGAAAGGGGTGGAAAATTTAGCACGGGTGGCACGAAAAATCGGGACGCACCTGATACACTATTCAACAGATTACGTTTTTAACGGAACTGATGGTCCCTACTCCGAAGGAGATTATTGTGAGCCGGTGGGATATTACGGGCGGTCGAAACTGGCGTCGGAAAACGTCATTCGCCAGATCGGTTGTGCGGGAACCATTGTGCGCACTTGCGTGTTGTATGGCACTGGTAAGCGGGTAAAACAAAATTTTTTCCTGTGGGTTTTGAATAATTTGCAGGCGGGAAACAAAATTACTGTGGTCACCGATCAGTTTAATGCAGTGGGCACGCAAAAAATTCTGGAGACTTCCTGGAAGGGAACCATTCACCTCGCCGGTGCTGATTACCTGAACCGCTATGATTTTGCCCGGGCAATTGCTTCGGTCTTTGCGCTGCCGGAAGATTTAATCGTACCAATAACATCAGACCGGCGTTGAAATAGATAAATCTCTGGTTATTATTCCTACCTACAACGAGCGGAATAATATAGGGAAGGTGTTGCAGACCGTGCTGGATCTGAAAATCCCCGGGTTGGATATTCTGGTGATAGACGACAATTCGCCGGACGGAACCGCACAGGTTGTGCGTGAACTGATGGAAAAACATCCGGAAATACAATTGCTCCAAAGGGAAGGGAAATTGGGGCTGGGCACGGCATACGTTGCCGGGTTTAAATATGCGCTCGAGCGGGACTACCAGTATATTTTCGAAATGTACCTGACCGGGGTGAATGTTATAAATTGGCCGTTGATGCGGTTGTTTATCAGCGTGATGGCAAGTAAATATACACGGTTCATCACCGGGCTGCCAATTCACGATTGCACCAGCGGGTTTCCGCTGGACGAAGTTGCTTCGAACGGATATTCCTTCCAGATAGAAATGAATTTTAAAGCCTGGAAAAGGAAGTTTAAACTGAAGGAAATCCCGATTATTTTTTATGACCGAACGGTTGGCTCATCAAAAATGTCCCGCAAAATTGTGTACGAAGCAGCGTTCATTGTCTGGAAATTGAAAATTATGAGCCTGTTGGGTCGGTATTAGGTAGGAGTTTGTTATGCTGAAAAAAAACTTTCGGATGATATTTGATTTTGAAAAACCGGTTGTGGAATTGGAAAAGAAAATTATGGAGATGGAGGAGTACGCCAAGGAAACCGGGTTAGATTTATCAGACGATATCCGGCGTTTGACCAAAAAAGCCGAAACGTTACGTACGGACATTTATTCCAAACTGACTCCCTGGCAGCGGGTACAATTAGCCCGCCACCCCGACAGACCGTACACGCTGGATTACATTCGCAGAATATTGACTGATTTTAATGAACTCCACGGTGATCGCTATTTTGCAGATGACCCGGCAATCATTGCAGGTATCGGGAAATTAAACGGGCACCGTATTGCAGTAGTGGGACATCAGAAAGGACGAAATGTAAAAGAAAACCTGCACCGTAATTTCGGGATGCCGCACCCTGAAGGGTATCGCAAGGCATTGCGGGTTATGAAATTAGCTGCAAAATTTAAACTGCCGGTGGTTTCGCTGCTGGATACCCCCGGTGCATATCCGGGAATCGGCGCGGAAGAGCGGGGGCAGGCGGAGGCAATTGCCCGGAATTTATTCGAAATGTCGCATTTGCCGGTGCCCATTATTATCACTATTATCGGCGAAGGCGCTTCCGGCGGGGCGCTGGGTATCGGTGTGGGCGATGTGGTGCTGATGCTGGAAAACTGCTGGTACTCGGTAATTTCGCCGGAAGGCTGCGCCGCTATTCTGTGGCGGGACAATGCCAAAGCTTCCTTAGCTGCCGAGGCGATGAAATTGACCGCCCCGGATTTGTTGAAGCTGAAAGTGATTGATAAAATTATCAAGGAACCGCCGGGCGGCGCCCACTGGGATTACGATGCCGCGGCAAAAATTCTGGCGAAACACCTGTCCGATGAAATCGAGCGGCTGGAGAAAATCGATCCGGTAGAATTAGTAAACCAAAGGATTGAAAAATTCTCCAAAATGGGATATTGGAAGGAAAAGCACGATACCAACGGTCGCTTAATCTGCCATCAGTGCAAACTGGTCTACAAAGTGGAAGACGATATTCCGATTATGCTGATTGATGAGGCGGAGGCGCTGGAGGAGAAATAATCCGAAAACTAAATGAATGTTTTGTAGCGAAAGAAAACTTCCTTCAGCATAATACCGTAGCACCTGATGATTTCTGTTTGCGAATAATTCTGTTGCCCGCGATTTACTGAAAAGAAAATTGCATTTCTGAGGTTCTGATACTATTTATAACTCAAGATCATCCTGAATAAAAGAACGTATCTTTAGGAGAGAAATAATTCGATGGGGGAAGTGTTGTTCTTTTTGCGCTGACAGTGAGAAAAGATACTTGTTGGCGATAAATTAAAATAAATCGTGGTAAATTGAGTCTGCAGGTCACCGGATAAAATTAGGGCAAAAACAGGATTGATCAGCTCATGGAGCGGTTTGAGAAATTATTTATCGAATCTCCTATTCCGATTTTCATCATTGACTACTCGGAAATTCAAAAGTTTATTAACAACTTGCCGTCAGGGGAAAAAGGTAATCTCAGCACCTATCTGGAAAAACATCCGCAAATTGTAACCGACTGCCTGAACTTACTTAAAGTTCCGGATGTGAATACCGCGTTTTTGGATTTAATGGAAGCGAAGGATCGGGACGAGCTTATTGTCAACTCGAAAAAAGTTGTCTCAGGTGAAATTCTTGCAGTTTTCAAAAAATTTCTTGTTTCAATTGCGGAAGGTACCACTGGTTTAAAACAAGAAGCGGTAATTTACACACTCAAAGATAAACTAAAACATGTTATAGTGGAATTACGTAATTCGGATACAACTTCTTTCAGTTCGGCAGTTTTTATTATTGATATCACTGAAAATGTGAAAGCACGAAAAGAACTTCGCAAACAAGATGAACAGATTAAGAGTTTGTTTCATACAATGGGAGAAGGGTTGATATTTATAGAACCGAGTGGACAAATTGTTTTAGCCAATCCGATGGCTGAATCTATATTGGGTCTCAGCAAATCTGAGATCGAATTACGAAATTACATCAATCCGGAATGGAAAATATTACGGTTAGACGGGAGTTCAATGCCCCCGGAAGAGATGGCGGGTCCTCGTGCCATGAAAACAAAGAAACCGGT
>MVCZ01000124.1 GCA_002049825.1 Candidatus Zhuqueibacterota bacterium 4484_188 | reverse complement strand
ACATTGGGTACATTTTTATTTGAAAAAGATGTCAATGAAAATTTTGACAATCTTCCTGAGGCTTTCTGGACTACCATTGTTTATCTTTTAAGTGGTTTCGAAGGCAGTAATCCCATAACAATCGGCGGAAAGATTTCTTCGGTCCTGATACTGATCGGGAGTGTTGGTGTCCTTGGTTCGGTGGCAGGCAACATAGCAGCAATTTTTATAAAAGAAAGAGAGGAAAAAATGCCAAAAAATATGAAAAAACACATTGCAATTTGTAATTGGAATGGCAGGGGCGACACCATTATCCGCGAACTTCGAAAATCGGATGCTGCGGCAAATAAGGAAATCATTATCCTTACCGATAGCGAAGTGAATGAGAAAGAACTGCGGGAGCGAAACAAATATTATAATAATGTATTTTTTATTAAGGGCGATCCGACATCTCACGAGGCGTTAGAATGTGCCAGGGTTCCTTTTGCAGAAAGCGTTATTATTCTTTCGAGCCAGGAGCATAAAAATCCCGATCCCTTAACGGTGCTCACTTGCCTGGCGATAGATAAGCTTTCGAAGCGTCTGAATATTTCTACAAAACCTCACATTATCGCCGAATTGATGGATCGGAATAATCGCGAAATCGCTCTTGATGCAGGGGCGAATGAAATTGTCTCGGCCGGATTCTACCGAACAGGCATTATGCTACAAAGTGCTCTCTACCCCAGTCTCTCAGATATATTTCACGAATTACTCAGTTACGGTGAAAACAAGACCTCAGTTTTTATAATTTCGGAGGACCGTTTTCCTAAAGCACTGTTAGGAAAAACCTTTCAGGAAGCATCCGACATAATAAATAAGCAACGAGACGACCGAAATCCGGTAATTCTGATCGGTGTAAAAAGAAACGATAAAGTAATTTTAAACCCGCGGAATGACGCCCCTACCGAAAGTGGGAAAAAATTCGACTACTTTAAAAAAGGTGATGCGCTGGCAGTAATGTCTCATAAGCTTCCGGATTTGTCGACATTAAAAGCCTGAGCCGCCACTGAAATATGATTTAACTTTCCAGGAGGCAGAACTGTCTATTTTCTTAAGAAACGATAAAGTAAAAGAAATACTGCGTTACTTACCCTGGGTAGCTTTATAGACAGCCATCTTATTGCTGCTTTGAAACAAAAAATCAGTATTCCATTACAAATATTTTACGCAGAATTAATTGGCTTCATTTCACCGGGACCCCGGTATATTCTCTATCCTATTCTTGCCACATTGCAGGAGCTTGGTGTTGGCACCGGAATTATCATCGCTCTAATTTCCGGTCATGTTCTGATAGAACCCTCCACTTTTTTCATTGAAATCGGGTTTTTTGGCTATAGATTCCCGGTGAAACGTTTTGTCGTGTCTCTGGTGATCACTTACTTTGCCGGCCTTGTAACCACAATTCTTATTAATTGATGCTTATGCTGAATCGACTAAAAAATCTTCTTCCCGAAATTAAAATGAGTTTTTTCCTGATTTTAATTTCTACCTTTTTAATACTTTTTTTCAATAAAAACTTGAAGGAAATATTAATTGATAATGAAGAAATTATCATAAAAATTCTATACCTTACAGTAATTGCAGTCGGTATTTCCACAGTGATTCACTTCCTTATCCCGGTGGATTTTGTCAAGAAACATTTGCAGCAAAACAAATTCATCTATCTTTTTTACGCCACCGTGTTTGGCATATTGACCCCGGGCCCGGTTTATGCGATCTATCCGATTGTATTGGTTTTAAAAAAGAAAGGTATTCAAAACCCAATCCTGGTGTCGTATTTAACTGGCCAAACTATTGTTGGACCTGCTCGCATTCCTTTCGAAGTAGGGTTATTTGGTTTAAAGTTTTTTATTTACCGGATTATTCTTTCGCTAATCATGGGACCTTTAGCCGGGATTTTATATATTTTCATTTCTAAATTTTTCCCGGACAAAAGGTAAAGCAAAAAATGGGTAAAATTATTATTTCGTATGCTGCAAACGAAAGAAAGGAAAAGCCATGAAAGCCAATCCATTTTTATTTTTAATCGCTTTATTTTTAATCTTTGGTTGTGCTGCGCAACCCGGAGGAAAGCGCATGAAAGAACCGCCTATTCCTTCCAAGCCGGTTAAAACCGAAATAGCACTGGAATCTCAATTAGGTATCCTGACCGGTCAAATTGTTACCAGCCTCTCCCAAAAGAAGAAATCCAAAATTGCCGTTATTGAATTTTCAAATCTGCGAGGGCAGGTAACCGAGTTTGGCCGTTATCTGGCAGAAGAATTAATAACCCGTTTGTATTTAACCAACAAGTTTGAAGTGATCGAACGCCAATTGCTGAATAAAGTATTAAAAGAGCACCAACTTAACATGTCAGGATTAATCGACGCCAGTTCGGCAAAAGAATTAGGCCGGATTTTAGGCGTTGACGCCATAGCTTCCGGTTCTGTTACCGATCTGGACAATAGTGTAAAAGTAAACGCCAGGTTAATTTCTACCGAAACCGGTAAGATATTTTCCGTTGCCTCAGTCACTATTTCCAAGGATAATACGGTCAGAAGATTGATGGGTGAGACTATTACTGCAAAAACCAATAAGAAAATGGAACCGGGTGCTCCTGCTTCCCCGCAAGCTCATTCATTAAACATGATTGTAAAACAGAATGATTTCACTTTTGAATTAAAATCATGTGAAATAAAAGATAGAACCGTAACATGTTCACTTATTATTACAAATAATACGGAAGATGACAGGGAATTGGTGATTTGGTTTTACAAGACAAAAATTTATGACCAATCAGGAAATGAATATATGGTATGTAAAGTAAAATTAGCCAATTCTTCTTCAAGACCAAATCCTTCCTGCAAATGGGGTGGATCAAGCAGGATTGCGAAATTGTTAATACCCGGTGTGCCGACTCCTGCAACGCTTGTTTTCGAGAAAGTCTCTTCGGAGGCAGAACGAATATCGCTCCTGAATTTAAACCTTGGAAGTATGGGTGATGTAAAATTTAGAAATATTCCTTTAGCCAGATGAAAGTGGGGAAAAGCATGGGAAAAGAACGTGATAGACTGATCAGGAGCCTTGGCGGAATACCGATAAATGATTTGAACCTGACCGATGCCGAGATATTACAATTCGCCCGAGACACCTACTGGGAAAGAGGTGAAATTCCGCCGGATATACGAAGAATGTTGGATGAAATGAAACAGGAAAATAGCAAATAGAACGGGGTCTGAATATTAAAATTTTAGTGCTAAATTTTATTTTTTATTAATAACTACTCAACGCAGAGGTCGTTGAGTTCGAAGAGAGTTATAATGAAACAAAAAATCACTCATTTAGTCTAAATTCCACTATGATTCTAATATGTGTTCTCGTTTGCCAAACATTTTCTTATAATATCTCATATTTCTTCAGAGCTTTTCCTGCCCCTTTTAACGGGGTGTAGTCCCTCCGGTGAACTGAGCAATTGCTTTTATTAAGAGATTGTGAAGTTTTTCGAGGGATATTGATTTTTTCAAAATCAAAAATCAATGAAATAGTAAATTGTATAGTCATGCTTCAGAATTCTACTAGTTCTCGCATTTCATTTTCACTTGTTGTCCGAATCGAAAATAGAGCCGGAGTAAATCATCATGGTAATGGTCAATTCACTGCTTGATTTTATCAAATTAGCTGTCTTAACAACTTTTAATCAATTAGTAACCGTATTAGGGATTTTTTTTGTTTTCGGTCTCATCTTGTATGTGCTAGCCCGTTTTACCCGCACAGTATTCGTCCGGTCTATCGGTTATAAAGCGGATGTAGTTTGGACCGGCTGGTTGGGAACCCCGGTGCATGAGTTGGGGCACGCTCTGTTTTGTGTCGTATTTCGCCACCAGATCGTAGATATGAAATTATATAACCCGAATCCCCAGGACGGTACATTGGGATATGTAAATCATGCTTATAATCCGCACAGTACTTATCAAAAAATAGGAAATTTTTTCATCGGTGCAGGTCCGATTATTTTTGGTGCATTTGTGCTTTACGCGGCCATGTACTACCTGCTTCCGAATAAAAATACTGTTTTTCATATAATAAACACCAAAGAGATAACCATTACCAGCCTTGCCGGCTTATGGTCCCAGTTAGATATTTTGCAGACCATTGGCACAAGAACATTAAATGCCCTTTTTGCGGAAACTAATTTAAAGACCTGGACTTTCTGGCTGTTTTTGTATATTTCGCTGTGTGTTGCTTCTCACATGGAATTAAGTCCACCTGATTTAAAAGGTCTCTGGTCCGGCCTGGTGACTTTGGTTACTTTTTTACTTATTATCAATATTGCTGCACTGTTGTTCGGATTCAACATCAATAAATATGTAGTGATAGTAAACAGCTATACCGGTCTTTTTGTGGGGTTATTTGTTTTTGCCACAATTATTTCGGCGTTAAATTTTGTTGGCTCATTTGTAATCCTCACAGTCTATTCTTTAATAAAAAACCGGCAATTTTTCAGTCCCTTTGGTTAGCATCTCAAGCAGAAGAAATATTCTTAACAGTTATGTTTAAAATTCTTGTTTTAAATTACTGATCCCATTCTAATACATGCATATCGCAGAAAAACCAAATAGGTTACGATTACGGTTTATTGAAATTATGAGTATCTTCTCCTGAAGAACCGAGATCTATTCTCTTCTCCTGAAGAACCGAGATCTATTCTCTGAAAAATCCCACTTTATCTTTTTATTTTCGATACAATCACCAGATTTGAAGAACTGTCTTCTGCGAAAGGTGAAAATTTCATATCACCGAAATATTCCAAATTTGTAAACCCGCTCGTTTTGAGTGCTGTTTCTAAGTCCTTCTTTCTGTAAGGGAATAACCCGGTGCTATGGATTTGATGGGCAGCTTTTTCGTTGCTCCAGTCTATTGTGAGAATATTGAAAACCAGCCGGTCTTTAGCAAAATCATAAAATCGGATGTATTCAATGTTGCCGCTCCGGTTACGGTTAACGGAAAGGATGCGGTGGTAATTGAGCAATTGCAGAATTAGCGTGCCCCCCGTCTGGAGCACTTCCCGGAAATTTTGCAGCGTCCGGTTCAGGTCTTCCCGGGTCTGCAGGTGGGGAATTGAGTTTCCCAGGCAAAAAACGGCGTCAAATTTTCCGCGGATATTTTGTCGAAGCGACTGCATTGCTGCAGCTACCCAGTGTACCTGCGCTTCCAACCGTTTGCTGTTTTCCCGGGCTTTGGTAAGCATTGCTTCGGACACATCACAGCCGGTGACCTGCACTCCCAATTGGGAAAAAAGAATCGCGTGCAAACCGGTGCCGCA
>MVCZ01000004.1 GCA_002049825.1 Candidatus Zhuqueibacterota bacterium 4484_188 | reverse complement strand
CGGCGGATTAGTTTCAGGTTTCCGCCGAGCACCCAGCCGTGCTTCCAATTCTGTGCTACGGACATGGTCAGCACGTAATCGGCGGCATTAAAGGTGGTCACCTTATCCCAATTAATGCGCCATTTGTCCGGGTTGTTTTGTAAATATTCCTGTGCTTTGCGGCTGTCTTTGATGTTATCAATTCCCAGGCGAACCAGGCTCACCGCCCACACCCGGTTTTCACCCTGCCGGTGTCCATAGGCAAGGAAATCGTAGTTGACCGAGGCAATTAACTGCTGGGTGTGCATAATGGAAATCTGGTCGCGCTGCAACCCGATAATTCCGGCGGGATTGTAGTAAGCGGCGGCAATATCGCCGGAAATTGCGGCAAAAGCGCCGCCCATCCCCTGGGCGCGTGCGGCTACGCCAATATTCATAAATTCGCCGGCATACTTGCGGAATTTCAAACTCCCGGCACTGGCAATCTGAATGGAAAACAGCAGTAAAAGGAAAATCGAAAATCTATTCAGCATTTTAGATGATTTTAATCGCATGTTTACCCTTCATTTATTACAGGCTTTAACTTAAAATCGGGTCACTTGTTTCCCGGTCTTGATCTTATTTTCCCATTTTCATTCAGAACCCGGGAGAAATAATACGCAATTCTCCCGGCGAAATCAATGGAATATTATAGTACCAGGCAGGGAAAATTTAATTTGATCGTTGCCGAAATGAGCGAAGCGGTCTCGGGAACACAGAGCCGAAGTCGAGAAGAGCATTCCGTTAATTTTCCCAACGCTTAAATGAAAGTGTACCAGTCATCGCCGCATAGTGATGTCTACTTGTGCCTATGGTACGCCACGAGGAGTGAAACGACGAAGCCTGTCTGCCGGCGTCGCCAGACAGGCTTTTCCCGGAAAACCGGGACCGCAACTATTTCAACGATTTCATTGCTCCCGGGAAATGCGTGAAAAACCTACCCCGAGCATGGGCAAAACCCCGGTCCCGTTAGGGACGTAATGTTTATAGCTGGAAAGTCCTCTTTCGATTTTAAGTCCCGGCGATAAATTACCCATTTCGTCCCTGACGGGACTTGTGATTAATTGTCGGGTATTAATGAATCTATAAACATTCCGTCTCTAACGAGACTTATGTTAAACCCCGGTCACAAGGGCATCGGGCGAATGTGCGATTATAAACCTGCTTAGTATTATTCTCGGGAATGGAGATTGCTTCGTTTCACCCGCAATGACGGTGTATGAGTCATTGACCGGTGGGTGGTTGCATTTGAAATCAAACCAGCCGGGAACTGCTTTCTATTTTTTCCCGCTCCACCGACTGAATGATTTTCCGGATCGCCTTCGGTCGGTCCGGTTCACCAAAGACGGCGTTTCCGGCAACCAGGTATTCCGCACCGGCACGATATGCTTCGGCAGCAGTAGCCGGATGAATCCCTCCGTCAACTTCAATCACAAAATCTAATCCCCGGGAAATTTTAAGCCGGTTGAGTTCGGCAATTTTTTCCGTACTACCCGGAATATATTTTTGCCCCCCGAAACCGGGATTTACGCTCATAATCAGAACCAGGTCGACGTCTGCCAAAATCCACTGAATACTCTCTAAAGGTGTCGCCGGATTGATCGATATGCCGGCGCGTATGCCATATTCCTTTATCTTTTGAATGTAGCGCTGCGAATGGCCGGGGCAGGTACTGCGGCACATCCTCAATCATCAGGTGCACATCCAATTTAAAACGGGTGTGTTTCCTCAACGATTCCACCAGCGAGGGACCAAAAGTCAGGTTGGGCACAAAATGCCCGTCCATTACGTCGACGTGGAGAAATTCAATTTCCGGAATATCCACCGACTGGGCTTCCTCGATAAACTTTCCGAAATCGGCAGAAAGAATAGACGGGAGTATTTGGAATTTTCTATTTTGTGTTTTCATTTTTTGCATCTTTTTCTAGGGGTTGATCGGTACTCACAATGAGATTCACCGAATCTGCCATGATGGCTTTTTGCCCGGCGGAAACCGACTGGTTCAAAACCGTGCCGGGCACCAGGTTTGAACGGTACATGTATTTCACGATACCAACCCTGACCCCTACCGCTTCCAATTCCTTCTGTGCGCTGGACAGGCTTTTACCCACCAGGTTTGGAATGTTCTGCGAGGTTGGTGCCGGACCCAAACTGATGGTAATGTTGATATTCTGGTTTTTCCGGGCGATTTCCCCCGGGGGAACCGACTGATTGATCACCACACCCTTCATATAAAAGGGCGAAAAATCGTAATATTTGTTTTTCAGCCGCAGCCCTTCTTCCCGAAGCCTGAACTCGGCGTCCTGCGGCGTTAAGCCAATCAGTTTGGGCACGTAGCGCGGTTTCTCCCCGATGCTCATCACCAGGTACACCCGTCGCCCCCGCTTTACCCGGGAAAAAGGCAGCGGGTTTTGCTGCACAATAATGAAATCCATCAGCAGGGTAAAGAGAATCAATCCGATAAAAAAAATGATTAGTTTAATAACAAGTCGCCGGTGAAAAATCCGCCGGAATAGTGATTTTGATTTTTCAGTCATCGATTCTCCTTTATTTAACGGCGAGGTCTCTTGCGGTCTTCGCTGTCAAGAATAATAGTAACCGGTCCCTGGTTATAAATTTTCACCTTCATCATGGCACCAAAAACTCCCTGCTCCACGGGAATATTTTCATTCTTCAACAATTGAATAAAATACTTGTACAATGGTTCCGCTTTCTCCGGAAGTGCTGCTTTGATAAAACTGGGACGTCTGCCCTTCCTGGTGTCGGCGTAAAGGGTAAACTGCGAAATCGCCAGAATCTTTCCGTTTATTTCCCGCAAACTCAAATTCATTTTTTGCTGCCGATCTTCAAAAATCCGCAGCGCGGGAATTTTCTTTGCAAGATACGCGGCATCTTCTTTCTCGTCTTCGGTGTTGATGCCCAGGAGAACTACTAATCCCTGCCCTATTTTGCCTACCGTTTTATTTTCGATTTCCACACTCGCCTGGGAAACCCGCTGCACTACTGCCCGCATCGGCACCTTTCAATTTTTAATAATTATATTCTCTTTACCCAGCAAGCTGTAAAGCTGGTTTAAAAATTCCTCGGTCAGGATGACGGCGTATTTTCGGGAACGCATGATAAATCCCTGGGCATTTCCGTTGGTACGAACTTCGAAAAAGAGCGGGGTGGTGCCGGGAAATTGTTTTACTATTTCATTTAAACGCGCCACCTCCCGGTCGTCGATTGCTTTAATGTCAATTATAATCTGCAAACCGGCAGACATCCTGTTTCGCACTTCATGAAGCGGGAAAATTTCATCACACAAAATTTTAAACGACTGTTCCCCGGAATCGCTGACTTTTCCCCTCACAAAAACCAGGTTTCCTTTTTCAATAAAATCTGCATATTTGGAATACACCGAAGCAAAAACAACCGCTTCGAATGAATGGTAATGGGATTCCAGGGTCACAAATGCCATGATATTCCCGTTACGATCGAAATGGGTTTTCACCTGTGAAATTATCGCTGCCGCACGAACTTCCCGATCCTTGGTAAATGTTTTGGGATTTTCCCAGTCCAGGTTACAGAACAATTCTATTTCTGCGGAAAACTTGTCCAGCGGATGCCCGCTGATGTAAAATCCCAACAGTTCTTTTTCCCGATTAAGTGTTTCCTGAATCGACCAGTCCGGGACATCGGGTAACGGCGGATAGGTCATGAATTGCATTTCGTTGCTCTCTCTATCATTATCTCCCATAAGCTCGAACATACTGATTTGAGATTTATTCTGCTGTAATCCCTGGTATTTCTGGGCAAAATTGATAGCTGTTTCGACGGCGGCGAATTTTTGTGCCCGGCTGCCTTCCAGCGAATCCGTCGCTCCCGCTTGCACCAGCGCTTCCAGGATTTTCTTATTCACCGATCGCAAATCAACATACTGGAGCAAATGATAAATATTTTTAAACGAACCGTTTTCTTTGCGCGCTTCAATAATTGATTCAATTGCTGCCGCGCCAACATTTTTGATTGCTTCCAGACCAAAACTGATCTTGCCGTCCTCGGTCACCTCAAATTTTGCTCCGGAGACGTTTACATTCGGCGGCAGAATTTCCAGGTTCATCCGCCGGCATTCATCTATAAGCACCACAATCCGGGAAGAATCGTTCTTTTCGGAGGTCAGGGTCGATGCCATAAACTCAGCGGGATAATGACGCTTCAGGAAGGCTGTCTGGTACGCCAGAATTGCGTAAGCCGCAGAATGGGATTTGTTAAATTAACTGGTAAATTTTCCGTGCGGTTTCTTCTTTGATTCCATTCTGAATACAGCCCCGAATAAATTCGTCACGCAGCCGGTTCATTTCATCTTTCGATTTTTTTCCGATTGCCCGGCGTAAAATATCCGCTTTACCCAGGCTGAAACCACCCAGTTCCGAAGCAATTTTCATCACCTGCTCAAACCACCCAGTTCCGAAGCAATTTTCATCACCTGCTCCTGGTAAACTATTATTCCATAGGTTTCCTGGAGAATCGGTTCCAGCTTTGGGTGCAAATACTCTATTTTTTCCCGCCCGAACTTTCTGTCGATGTAGGCATCGATATTTTCCATCGGACCGGGACGATACAGCGCGTTCATCGCAATCAAATCTTCAATTCGGTTTGGCTGCAGTTTTTTGAGGAATTCCCGCATTCCCTGGCTTTCAAACTGAAAAATTCCAACCGTATTTCCTTCACAGAAAATCTGGTAGGTTTCCTGGTCATCCATTGAAAGCTTATCTAAATCGATTTCAATTCCCCGCCGGCGAATCATTTGCACAGCATGATGTAGCACGGTCAGTGTTCTCAGCCCCAGGAAATCCATTTTTAACAAGCCGATTTTTTCGCACCCTTTCATGGTAAACTGAGTGGCAGTTACTTTTTGTCCTTTTTCTTCCGCCCGGTAAAGGGGCACATAGTTGGTAATATCGTCCGGGGCGATAATAATTCCTGCGGCATGTATTGAAGCATGGCGGGCTAATCCTTCCAGTACCAGTGCATGCTTTATTAATGTCTCAAAAGCCGGGTCGCCCTCTGTGACACGCTGTTTTAACTCGGGAATCTTTTCCAGCGCCTCCGCCAGCGGCATGGGTTTTCCCTGGTGAATCGGAATCAGTTTCGACAGCGTGTCCGCAAGCGATAATTCCATGCCCAGTGCCCGCGCCACATCCCGGATGACTCCTTTGGAAGCCATCGTGCCAAAGGTTATTATTTGCGAAACATTTTTCTCGCCGTATTTTTTGCGCACATAGTCAATCACTTCCTCACGCCGCTCGAAACAGAAATCAATGTCGATATCCGGCATACTTACCCGCTCGGGATTCAGGAAACGTTCGAAAAGGAGATCGTACCTGAGCGGATCAACCCGGGTAATTCCGGTGCAGTAGGCAACCAGACTACCCGCTGCCGACCCCCTGCCCAAGCCAACCGGTATATCCTGGCTATGGGCAAAATCAATAAAATCCTTCACAATAAGAAAATATCCTGCATAGCCGGTTTTTTCAATCACTTTCAGTTCGTAATCAAGCCGTTCCTTTACTTCATCGGTCATCTTCGGGAAAAGCTTTGCCGCACCTTCGTAGGTTACTTTCTCCAGGTACCGATCAAGCGTCATCTCCCTGTTTTCTTCGGGCAGGGGAAATTTGGGCAACAAAATTTTATCCGTTTCAATCAGCAGATTACATTTCTCGGCAATTTCCAACGTGCGCTCCAGCGCTTCGGATTTCCCCGGAAATGCGGCATACATTTCATCGGCACTTTTCAAGTAAAGCTCGGTGGTGTTGTATTTCATCCGGTTGGTGTCCTGCACGGTTTTACCGGACTGGATACATAGCATGACATCATGGGAACTATAGTGTTCTTTTTTTAAATAGTGGACATCGTTGGTGGCAATTACCGGCACGTTCATTTCCTTCGCTAATTCATAAACTTTATCATAGCCGGCTTCTTCGGGAATCTGGTGATTTTGTATCTCAAGGTAAAAATCATTTTCGAATATTTCGAGATACTCTTCCAGACTTTTGATTGCTTCTTCCCGGTTTCCCCAATTGAGTTTTTGAAAAATTTCTCCTTTCATACAAGCAGAAGTGGCAATCAGTCCCTCATGGTATTGTTTCAGGATTTCTTTATCAATTCTGGGTTTGTAATAAAATCCTTCCAGGTAAGCAAGGCTGGAAAGTTTCATCAGGTTTTTGTAGCCTGTTTGATTTTTTGCCAAAAGCACCAGGTGGTAAGCCGCTTTCCGGCCGCCTTTTCCGCCGGATTTTTTTTCGAAACGTGATCCCGGTGCAATGTAAGCTTCCATACCGATGATCGGTTTAATTCCGTATTTTTTCGCTTTCAAATAAAAATCAAGCACACCGAACATGTTCCCATGGTCGGTAATCGCCAACGAATCGAATTTCAGTTCTGCAGCGCGTTCAAACATCCGGTCAATATCAATGGCGCCATCCAGTAAACTGAAATGCGTGTGATTATGCAGATGAACAAATGAGGACAATTTATATCTCCCTGTACAAATAATATGCCATAAATTTTCTTTCAGTGAATTTATGTTTGAAGGACAAAAATTGCAACTTCTTTTTCTGTTGAAAATCTGCCGATGCCTTCGGATTTCATTTTTGAGCGCTCTGCACCCCAGTATTTTTACAATTCGGAATTGTGTTTTTACGTTATAGTCGTTACAGGGTGCCAAAGTACAACTCCCGGCAATAAGAAGATTGTTAAATCAGTACCTAAAAGTGATGAATATCAACTTTTTAATAAAATTAATTTCGTAAACTACATCGATTAAAAATTCTTGTATAATCCGGAAATTTAAAATGGAAGTCATTGCCGTCGAAGAGTTAATCAAGCATTTGGAATATAATTTTAATTCATATATTCAGTTGTTGAATCGCATTAATCGTGATGATCTGTCGGAAAATTCCGATGCCCGGGCAAAACTCATCTCTTTTTTTTCGACACTAACAGCAGTGGAAGATGAAGTTATTGAATTCCGGTTGAAGAAAATCGTGGAAGAAAAAAACCCTTACCTGCCGGCCATCAACCCTAAAAAACTGACCGAGTCCTATCTGAACCAAAACTTATCTCTGGCAAAAATCAGGCAGGAATTTTTACAGCAAAGAAAAATGCTGTTAAATCTGGTGCATCGGATTCCCAATGAATATTGGAACCGAACCGGTGTGCATGCCAGTGAAGGACATGTGCCATTCAAAGAGTTTGTTTGGCGGATGGTAAAACGGGATAAGCAGTATCTCTCCCATTTAAGCCAATTTGTAGCACAAACTGCTGAACAATAAATTCCTTTTCTCCTGCCAGTCTTCAAACTATCGGATACTTTTTATTTTACCGCCCGGCTTTAAACTTGATTTCCGAATAGTTTCGAGAAAAACCGGTGGTTTACAACATATCAAATTTAAGATCCACCTTCTTCACTTTCAGGTTGCCGGTAACTCCGGTAACTGAGGAAGGAATATCTTTTGATAATCTGCAAGTAGAGAAGAAAAATAAGAATCGAAATGGCACTTCCAATCAAAAATCCACCCAGAACATCCAGGGGGTAATGTTTCCCGACATAAATCCGCGAGAAGCCGATCAACCCGGTCAATCCCCAAATCCACCACCATTGCCGGCGATACAGAAAGGTATATAGAGTTGCGAAACCAGCCAGGTTTGTGGCGTGGGATGAAGGGAAGGCAAACCTGCCGCCACAGGATACCAGTATTCTCACTTGTTCCAGCACATAACATGGTCTGATTCTTCCAACCAGGGGTTTAATCACTGCTGCTGATATTTGGTCTGTGCAAACAAGTACCGGGATCACCAGTAGTGCGACTACCCTGCCGTGCCTCCCCTGACCAATCATCAGGTACAGCCAAAAAATCAGGATTGGAATTTTCCAGTGATTCAGGTTGGTAATAAATGGCATAATCAAGTCAAAAACCGGATTAGCCAGCGTATTATTAATAAAGAGAAAGAGACTCTTATCTAAAAGAAGAATAAATTGCAAGAGGAAAATATCCCGTCAGGATTCCATCTGGTATTTAAAAACTTGTTGTATGAGAGAAACAATTTGTTCGCTATTGAATGGTTTCCCCAGGAATCCGATTGCACCGCTGTTAAGCGTATTCTGAATGGTTTCATCAAATTCGAAACCGGAAGTAATTATTATTTTTGCCGCGGAATTTATTTTTTTCAATTCCTGGAATACCTCTACGCCAGTGGCATCGGGGAGGTGAAAATCAAGTAGCACAACTTCGATTAAATTATGATGAGATTTATACAACCCGATACCCTCTCCGGCAGTAGCGGCTAAAATTACCTTGTAGTGCTTGTTTTCCAGAATGTCTTTTAAAATGTGCCGCAAATTTTCCTCATCTTCAATAATAAGAATATATCTTTCCTTTTCACGCTTTTCCTGCTGCTCCAGCTTCAGGTCAATCATTCGCATGCCGTGGGGTATTTTCAGGATCACCGGGGAAGATATCTCCCGGAAGCGGCGCAAAATATCAGCAATACGATGCGCTGATTTCTGAGAGAGTTGTAAGTACTGAAATAATTTAGTATCGTTAATTTTCAACCGCTCCAGTTCCATTCGAATCATGTCTGAAGCGGAGAGAATAACTGTCAGCGGTTGATTTATCTCGTGGTTTGCTGTGGTAATCGTTGCATTGTAAGTAATCCGGCGTTCGGCTTCTTTCAGTCTTCTTTCCAGTTCCTGACGCTCAAGGGCTTTTTTTACCCTGATGCGCAGTTCTTCAATATTTATCGGTTTAATCAGGTAATCACTAGCTCCCAAACGTAATGCTTCAATCGCGGTTTGAATGGAAGCGTGACCGGTCAAAATGATAACGGCAATGTTCGGGTCCGTTGCTTTGATTTTCTCTAAAAGTTCAATACCGTCAATGCTCTCCATACGAAGGTCAGAAACTACCAGGTCAAACGATTGGCGATTCAAAACTTCTAACGCTTCCAAACCATCACTACATAAGGTTACCGGGTATTTTTCTTTTTCTAACAATTTTTGGAGAAATAAGCGTGATGAGTAGTCATCATCAACGACAAGTATTTTTTCTTTCTGCATTCAGAAACCCTTTTCAAATATTTAGTAGTGCGATTTTAAGATTTTCATCGGCTTAAATCAAGGGAAAATTATAACCGATAGTAAGACTTTTTTTTCAGAGCGGTTAAAATGACCGTTTCTTGCGTCAACATCCAGCTTCAGTTTTTACAAGGAAATGCCAGTAAGCGTATTGAGCCTGCTTCAGCAGACTTTTGATTGTTCATGTGATAAACGGACCGATCTCCTGAACAACGGTTTTGGGTTGCAGAAACCGTTTCGCCAATTTCGGCAACTATTAAAACAATTTGTGTTTGAAAAATAGTTTGATTCAGACGAAGGTGGGAAGGTTAACCGGCAACCGGACGATATTTCACCAACGTGATAATATTGCCCCGCTCGTTAAAATAGACTTCGTCAATAATATGCCGGACCATCATAAAACCACGACCATGCGATTTCGAATTGACCTCGGCTAATTTGTGGCGGGCGTTGAGATATTGATGCCAGTCAAAGCCTTTTCCTTCATCCTGGCAGGTAAATGAAAAAAGTTCGCGGTTGATTTCGAAAGTAAGCGTAATATTCCGACCCGCATATTGGGGATCCTGCAGACGTTTCTCACGCAATTCTTCAAATTCAACCATTTCCAGCAGATTATTGCTTTTAATGGAAGATGGCAATTCCAAATTCCCATGTTCGATGCTGTTGATGATCGTTTCGGTAAAAGCCAATTCATATTTTTTTATTTCTTCTTCCGGGGCAAATTGCATTTTATACAGTATTCCCGCCAATTCTTTTGCTACAATTCCGGGATCAAGTTCTATGGTTGAAAAACGGAATTGAATACTAAAGGTTAATGCATTTTCATAAACTTTATCTTTTCTTTTGGAGCGATTTCGTTTTTTCAGGCTTTTTTCGACAACCTTTCTCACGGTGAGTAAATCGAATGGTTTGGTAATGTAATCTTCTGCCCCGCTCTTGAGAGCCGATAAGGCAGTATCCAGGGTTTTTAAACCGGTCAGCAGAATCACCGGCAAATCGCTTTTTGTTTCGTTAATTATTCTCAGAAGTTCAAGCCCTGATTTACCGGGTAAATTGATATCGGTTAATACCAGGTTAAATTCATTTCCATTATTCAATTTTTCGATGGCTTCTTCCGCATGGTATGCCGCACCAACTCCATATCCGAGATCGGAAAAATATTCAACGAGAAGGGAGACAATTAACTCATCATCATCAACAATTAAAATATTTTGCCGCTTCACCTGGGAATCCATTCCACTCCTTACCAACCAGTTTATTTCTCAATTGGAAAAAGCTGATCCAATTTTATTGACTTGAACAAGTCCAGCAAATTTTCATTAATCCCCTTAATCCGCATCTTGCGACCGGTTGAAACGATGTTTTTATAGAAAATCAAAAACTTCCCAATCCCGGAACTGGTTATGAAGGGAACAAATGATAAGTCGAATACTGCCTCCTGGAATTTCTTATCCAGCAATTGCTGAAAATGTTCTTTAAGTTCCTCTGCATTTTCGTTGTCCACAGCACCAATAATTGCTACTTTTACCGAACCATTTTGCTGATCAATGTTGATCTCCATCCATACCTCCGTGTTTTATTCGAAAGAATAATCTACAATTATTATACCAAAAAGAGCTCCAGGCAAGTTACTCTATTCCGTCAGATAATTTTTCGACATACTGATTTGTCGTATTTTTAAACACCCCGAAAGCAAATTATCGTCAAAAGATACCGGCAAAAGACACTGCGGCTGCCATGTATCAAAAGTAAATCTCCTTGGACATTAAAATCTTTTCATCAGGATCAATGTTTATTTTGCGAATATCAAATGGAAGCCTGATGCGCAGTTTTTGTTTTCTTTCAGTCATCTCAAATGTAATGGTCGAATCGGCACCCGGATTCCAGCAAAAGATTTCCAAGGGCAAATGGTAGGGCTTTTTGCTCTTTTGCAATTGCTTTAATGCGAACTCGTACTCATACTGCCCGCTTTCGGCTTTAACCAATTTAAGCTTTCCTTCCAGCCGCGGGACATATTTTTCGTGCAGCCACTGATCGAAAAACCGGGAAAGATTCTTCCCGGAAATCTGCTCGAAAACCTTCCGCAGCACATTGCCGGAAATGTTTCCGTATTGATAAGTATCCAAACAACTCCTGACCCCGGTGAAAAAAAGCGAATCGCCCACCAGGTTATGAAGCATATAGAAAAACCAACTCGCTTTATTGTACACCCTGCCGACGTGGTAAACCGAGTCGGGTATATTCACTGCCTGCACCCGGATTTGTCCTTTCCCCACAAATCTTCGCCGGTTCATAAAATATTTAAAACCGGTTTGCCCCTGGGCAGTTTTTTCGTAAAGTGCGGTAAAATATGTTGCCAGCCCTTCGCTGATCCACGAATCTTCAAAACCCGCCGGGGTTATGCAATCACCCAACCACTGGTGGATAAGTTCGTGCACGTAGAGCTCGGTGCTGCTGGCATTGATGTCCTCAACACTGCTGATGGTTTGATTTTCCATTCCACCGCGATTGGGAAAAACAATCATCGCGTATTTCTCCGGCGCGAAGGGATATGGACCAAGGGTACTGGTTAAAAAATCGAACATCGCAGAAAGTTGCTGGAATACGAGATGAACCAGACCGGTATCGACATCAATGGCGTAAATTTGCAGCGGGACAGATATTCCATTAGGTTGCCGGTAGCTCGATTCGAACCTTTGAAACATTCCAATATGAACGGCTAAAAGATAGGTGGCAATGGGAAACGATTCTTTCCAGGAAACAATTTTTCTTCCCGTGCCAAGCGGCGTTGTGTTCACCGGGCTTCCGTTGCACACCACCATTAACGATTCGGGTACGTTTATCCGAAATAAAACCGAATCCGCCTTGTCCCCCGGATCATCTTTACAGGGAAGCCAGGTTTGTGCACCAAAAGGCGGATTCATGGTGCTGACCCAGGGCGTTTTATGATCGTCACCCCTTGTGACCAATTTCCAACCATAGACCCATTCGTGATACGGTTTGGGCCAGCCATGGTAATGGATTATTATACGCGAGGTCTCACCCGCATCCACGGATTCTCGTAATTTTACCTGAAGAATATTATTCTTGTGGGAAAATCCGGAAGCCATCTCAACCGAATCGACCTTTATCTGGGTGCTGAAATTGAGCCGAACCCCGTTGACCGGTTTATCTTTTGCCCGAAAAGTAATCCCGACAATCCCCTGCAAATTCCCCGACTGAAGCGATGAATCCAGTTCAACTTTCAGGTTGATGTTGTAGAAAACGACGTCATAATCTTCTTGCTTTTCGGATATGGGTTTGATTGATAAATACTGGTAGTGACTGGTGTGGCTGACATTAGTGGTATATTTTTTCAGTTGGTTGGTAACAATTATAAAAATGAGAATAACAAAAGGATAAATCAGAATCCGATTGTAGTACGCCAGTTTTTTTTGTTTCCCTGTTTCCGTCTTTCTGCGTTGCACACCTTGTACCTGTTTCTGAATAAAACCGTCTTCAATCTATTCCTAAATAAACGGATTGATAGCCAAAAACTGTAGCAAAATTTATAATCGTGGCAGGGCTACGGTTCAGCACTGGCTATTTATTTAACAGGCGCGGAAGCTGTACCGCATCAGAACATTTTCAGGTCTGGGAGAAATTCGCTTTCGCCGTAATAAAAAATATACTGCAAAAACGTTTCAAGGGATTCCCAGGTATCCGAAGCCGATTCGTAACGGTAGTTATCTTTTATCAATTTGAACAAAAAAGACGGATCAACGAAATCGGGAAAGGTTTTAGCAGAAAATACCCGGTCTAAATTTTCGAGTGTTTTCCGGCAGGCGTTTTTCACAATCTCAATTTGCTCCCGTCCGGTAAAATTTGACGAAACCACCAGAATTTTATGAACCAGCGGTAAATCGTTTTTTATACTCCATTCTTCGGTCAAATCCAGGAATACATCGCTTCTGGATAAGATAGAAAGCGCATCGTTCCCGGAACAAAATATCACCGGGTATTTTTTCAAATCGTCGGGAGGTTGCAGCTTTTCCCGGACTTCCTGCCATTTTGTGTCGACATCCAGAAATTCCCTGAGCACTATTTTCCCCAGAAAACGATACATATCGTAGTCGTCTTTCTTGCTGTAAAATACACTTTTTATGGCAGGCAAATTATGCTGAAAAAACAACAGGGCATTGCGACCGAAGTTGGTTGACGAGATAATTAGGTCTTCAACAATACGGATTTTCCCTTCAATTTTCGCATAGGCAAAGGGAGAAATAAGCGCCATGGGTAATTTACCCAGGGCTAATCCCCGCACCATATCGGATTCCGGCATAATTTCGACCTGCAGATTACCGGAACCCATCTGCCGCTGCAAAGCAAAAGTAACCGGTATTTCAATTAGGTCTCCGCTAACTGCCAATATGCTCATTACAAGTTTTTCCCTGTTGCGGTTTCGGAGCCGGGAGCAAACGATGGCAGGAACAGAAAACAATCGGTGCCTTTTTTCAGGTCGCTTTCGAAATAAATAACCCCGTCATTTTCTTTCACAATCTGGTAAACAATGGAAAGTCCCAGACCGGTGCCAAAATTTTTGGTAGTAAAAAAAGGATTAAATATCTGATTCAAATGATCCCGCGGAATCCCGCTGCCATTATCTGCAATATGAATCAGCACAAAAGGATTTTCGGTGATTTTCCTGAAAAACGGTTTACGAAGAAACCGCTTCATTCCCTCGGTAACCGGTTCGATGCTAATACGAATTTCGCCCTTGTTCTGAATCGCTTCGACACTATTTAAGAAAAGATTAAATAAAACCTGCTGAATCTGGCTGTGGTCGATATAAAGTGCCGGCAGGTTAGAGGCATAAGATTGGGTCAGCTTAATGCTTTGATTTTGTAAATTCTGTTTGAGCAGCGGCAACACTTCCTGGACAATTTCTTCAATCTGGCAAAATTGACGGTTCGGTTTCTGGGGTTTTGCATAGGAGAAAAGAGTTCTGAGCATTTCGTCCAGGCGGTTGACCTGGCGAATAATTCGGCTGACAAATTCGTTCTTCGGATCATCGGGCTGCAGTTCTTCTTCAAAGGTCTGGGCAATGGCTTTAATGCCGGCAAGCGGGTTGCGGATTTCATGGGCAATGCCGCTTGCCATTACTCCCAGCGATGCTAACCGATCGATGCGACGCATTTCTTCCTGCATTTCCTTGGAGTAAGTAATATCTTTTAAGGTAATAATAAATCCCTCTTCCCGGCTGATATCGTCATAGAATTTCATCCGGTTAAATCCAATCAGAATCTTTTCCCCGTCCTCGCCGGCGATTTCAATTTCCGGACGTTCGTAGGTGCCTTCGCTGAAATCGGGGAGGCTGAAAATGGTTTTAGCGTTTTGCTTTCCCAGAATCTTTTCGGCGGGCTGGTAAAGAACCTTCTCCGGATCTACATGAAAAATCCTGGCTGCCGGCTCATTCAGGTATTTTACTTTATTTTCCCGATCAAGGACCAGGATACCAAAATTCAGTTGACGGATGATCAATTGTAGAAAATCGTACGAGTATTTCCACACATTGCTGTCGAATTTTTCCTGCAACTCACTTTGCACATGGCTCAATTGCAAAGATGCTTCTATAAATTTCACTACCTGAAGAATCTGCTGAAAATGATTTTCATTGAATTTCCCGTTATCCGTGCGAAGCATCAGCAGCAGGGCTTCAGT
>MVCZ01000123.1 GCA_002049825.1 Candidatus Zhuqueibacterota bacterium 4484_188 | reverse complement strand
TACAAACCGCAGCGGGAAACCAACCTGTTTTTATCGCCTCTAATTGGTAAATTTTTTACAACGACATCGGCAGAAAACTATGGCGCAGTGATTGCCGACCCTGCGGGTGTGATCGATGGTTTTGATGTGAAGGGAAAACGCTTTGCCGACTTTCCGCTAGCGGCGGGGGATTCGTTACAGGTGACTCCGGTTCTGCTGGATATCGATAGCGACCAGGACGTTGGCGGGATGCTTTATGCCTGGGATTTGGCTTCGCAATATAATGCCAATAGCTGGAATCAGATCTATGCCGATGAATTAAACAGCAACCGGAGCAAAACTTATCTCGAGGTTCCATCAGGGCATTTCGAACAAACGGTGACAAAATCCAAATATTGATGATTATACTTTCATCCGCTACTATTTAACCGAGCGGGCTGATGTGCGGATTAAGATTTTTGATCTGGCAGGAGATCTAGTGAAAGAGTTACCCGGTTCTTCCCAACCGTTTACCGACAATGAAGTACGCTGGGATTTAACCGGTGTGCAGAGCGGTGTGTACCTGGCGCGTATCGAAGCAAAAAACAGTCGAATGAAAGACGTGCGTATTATTAAAATTGCCGTGGTGAAGTGATTGCCTGAACCCGGAATTTGAATAGATGTCTGAGTGGCGGTCAGTGAAACATGATTTGGGAGCACGGGAGTAGCATTCACTGGTACCAAAGAAATTTTGTTGAACCGGAAACAATTTTATTTTACGCCGGGTTACCGGAATGAGAAAGATGATCAGGAAAATTAACAATACGATGTGTAAATTATTCAGTGAACATCCGGAAAATCATATTTTTGCATTTTTGTCTGTCATTGCGAGGAATGTAATGACGAAGCAATCCCCGCGTAATAAGAAGATTGCTTCCCTCCTTTCAGTCGTTTGCAATGACTGGTTGGGGAAAAGCTCGGTGCCGGAAGAAAACAATCATCCCGAACTTTACTGGCAAACCATCGAAACCGAACATTTTATAGTCACTTACCACCAGGGAACCACCCGCACCGCCAACCTGGTAGCTAAAATTGCCGAAGAAATTTATCCGCACATTACCGGGCTGTACCGCTACCGACCGAAAAACAAGACCGAATTTATTATCCGGGACACTGATGATTATGCCAACGGCGGGGCGTATTTTTACGATAACAAGGTGGAAATCTATTCCGAGAACCTGGACTATATTCTTCGCGGCACCCATAATTGGCTGCGGGATGTGGTCACTCACGAGTACTCGCACATCATTTCGCTACGGAAGGCGCTGAAATTCGGTGCGCATGTGCCGGCTGGTTGGTTTCAGGTTTTTGGCTACGAAAAGGAGCGGCGGGAGGACGTGGTGCGAGGTTTCCCCAATGTGTTGGTTTCCTACCCGGTTTCCGGGATTAATATTCCGGTGTGGTTTGCCGAAGGAACCGCCCAGTTTCAATCGCCCAGCAAACGCTTCGATTACCGCGATTCGCACCGCGAGATGATTCTGCGCGACCGCACGGTTACCGGCAAACTGCTCGATTTAAAGCAGATGTCTGTGTTCGGAAAAAACAGCATCGGGAACGAGTCGTCTTACAACCAGGCGCTAAAAAAAGTGAGCGGTGTGCCTGCGGACAGTATTTACCGCATGTGGCAGCACAATCTGGAAGAAACCTATTCCGGACGCTTGCAGGTAGTCAACAAACATTTAAAAATCGGGAAGGCATTGCAGGATAAAGGGATTGGCAATATTTACCCGGTGTATTCGCCGGACGGGAAAAAGGTCGCTTACCTGGAGAGCCGCTCGGACTACCTGAGTATGAACGTTCTGGTGGTAAAGGATCTGAAAACCGGGAAAAAACGTGCGCTCGCCGGACCGGTGGCGTCTTCGATCAGTTGGTCGCCGGACGGGCGCTACCTGGTGTATGCCCGGCAAACCGAGGTGCCTTCCACCGGCAGCACTTACCGCGACCTTTACATTTATGATCTAAAACGGCGCAAGGAATTCAGAATTACCCGGGTGCTGCGAGCAACCAACCCGGACTGGTCTCATGACGGGAAACAGATTGCTTTTGTGATTGAAAACGACGGGCAGACCAACCTTTTTGTGCTGGAATTGGATGAAATGATCCGTCTGAAGAATAAAGAAAGCTGGCAGACCCGCTATTATGAACTGGACGCGCACCGGCTGGTGCAGCAAGTTCCCCCGGAAAGAAAAGCGCATTGGCAGCTCTTCTACCGGAAAACCAAATTCTGGGGAAAAGCAATCCGCCAGGTTACCTGCTTTACAGACGGTCGGCAGGTGTACCATCCGCGCTGGTCGCTTGACGATAAAAATATTGTTTTCGATACTTCCATCAAGTTTGCCCGGGATATTGCGCAGGTCGATTCCCACGGTGGAGAAATACAATTTATCCTTAATCGCAGGTGTGACGAACGCTACCCGATATTTAACCCGAAGGACGGCGAACTCTATTTTGCCTGCGACAAAACCGGGATTTTTAATATTTATTCGTACAATTTGAAAACCGGCGAAGTGAAACCGCACACCAATGTGGTTGGCGGAGCGTTTATGCCCACACTGAATAACAAGGGCGATTTAATCTATTCCCTTTACCAGAACCAGGGATATAAAATATTTCAGATTCGCCGGGTCAATGAATTACCCCCGGAATATCTTGCCTACGATACGAATTACGAAGCAAAAATTCCGCAAATTCAAGCAGATGACCGGGAAGTTCAGGCTTTGCCTGCGAAACCTTACCACCGCACTTTCAGCCCTCTGGGATTCATGCCCCGCCTGCTGATTGATTACGGCACGGTGAAGCCGGGGTTTTACGTGTATTCCAACGAACTGCTGGACAAAATGCTGTTTTTCGGCGGCATGGATGTGAACAAAGACCGGGAATACAATATTTTTACCCTGTTTGAATTCAGGCAGTTAAAACCGACGGTTTACCTGGAGTTTTATAATCAGACGGCAAAAATTGTGGATGATTATTCTGACCCGGAAGGGTTTACCGTGTCCAATGACAAAGTGAAAGTCGATTTTAATTTAATGGAAGCTGATTTGGGGCTGCGCGGCACTTTTCGCCGATTTCACTGGAAACTGAATTATGCGTACAGTTGGTATCGCGCGAAAATCGGAACCCATTCCTATTTTGTGCTGGCGGATCAGAAAACCGAAATCTTTCCCACCATTCGCTACAGTTACCTGCGGGGACACTCAGCTTCTTTTTCCCTGAAACGCAAAGAAGTGTTACCCGAAGTGGATCGCAGCATCAATCCGCGTTACGGGTATTACTTTTTTCTCAAATACACCCGCGACTGGAACCGGTTCTTATCCGGGTTTAACACCAATGGCGGCGACCTGAATGAAGAATACCAAAAGTATTATTTTAATAAATTCGAGTTGGATTTTGAGCGTTATTTACCTGTCCCGGCAACACGGCATCATTCATTGAGTTTGCGATTCCAGGGAGGGTACATCGATCAGTCGGTGGATGATTTTTTCCACTTTTTTGCCGGAAGCCTGATTGGGCTCAAGGGTTATCCTTTCTACAGCATCGAGGGACGAAAGATGGCAATCGGGACGGCAACTTACCGGTTCCCGCTGGCGCGTAATCTCAATTTCAAAATATTTAGCTGGTACCTGGATAAAATTTACCTGGGAACATTTTACCAGTACGGCGATGCCTGGAGCGAAGGCTCGCCGGATTTCAAAAATTTTAAGTCGGATGTGGGGTTTCAGGTGCGCCTGGAAACCTACTCCTGGTACATGTTTCCCACCCGCATATTTTTCGAGGCGGCGTATCCTTTGAAAGAAAACCGGAATAAAAATATTGAGTATAAACAGGAGTGGAAATTTTACCTGGGTATTTTATTTGATTTTGATCTGAGGTTTGATAAAGTGTTGAGGAAATTTAAATGAAATTTGCAAGTATTTTTATCGTCGCGGTCTTAAGCGTCTCCACGGTTTTTTCCGAAACGCTGTTCAATTGGGGAAATCAGGAATTGGTTGTTCAGCGGCTTGCCTGGAAACAAGCGGCAATGGCAAACACCGGGCAGGATGCAAAAACGGTGAGCAGTTCCGCCCCGGAGCAGCGATCGGTTAAAAAAGCGGTGGCATTTTCGGTTCTGGTTCCCGGCAGCGGTCAGTTTTACGCTAAATCGTATCTGAAAGCGGCGTTGTTTTTTGCGGTTGAAATGGGCGCCTGGGCGGTGAACATTTCCTACAACAAAAAAGGCGACAATAAGGATGCCGAGTTCAAAGAATTTGCCGACCAGCACTGGAGCGAGATTCGGTATTTTTCCTGGATTTATTATCAGTATAAAGATGATATTAACCAGGAAATCGGTGGGGCGTTGGAAACAGACCCAAACGGCATCCTGTCCCAGGAAGACTACAACGCTTACAAGGAAGTGATTCGCAAATACGAAAATAATTTTTCCCACCGCTTGCCCCACAGCAAGACACAGCAATATTACGAAATGATTGGGAAATACCCGGCGCAATTCGGCAATGCCTGGGACGATGCCAGTTTCGATGTAACTTATACCGGCTACCCCCCGGCGAAACTGACCCCGCGGAATAAATTGTACATGGATATGCGTAACGACGCCAATCGATTTTATAATATTGCCGGTTACGGGACGATGACTGCGCTGGTGAACCATATTCTGGCGGCTATCGATGCCGGGTTTACCGCCCGCAGATTCAACCGAAAGCATGCCGTAAAAGTAGAAATGAGTTACAAAAACCGGCTCTACAAAGGCGAGTATGTGAACATGTTCGGTGTGAATGTGCGGTTTTAAATTGTTCAAACCGGAACACAGGGTGCGAAGCTTGCCGGTAACCGACTGGTGGAAAATGTGTGGACGGTTTTATCAGAAAATAACAAACATGAAATAAACCTGATTGGTAAAGTAGGATCCTATGAAACGCATTTTGATAATCGTAAATTTGTTGGTACTTTCGGCGACTTTACCGGCGCAATTCAAACCGCCGGGGGGGGCTGTTTTCCGGGCAGAGCAGGAAAAAGCGGAAAGTGAGGCAGCACCCCGGACCAGTGGAAAATACGTTCTACTCTCAATGGTACTGCCGGGTGCCGGTGAGTGGTT
>MVCZ01000122.1 GCA_002049825.1 Candidatus Zhuqueibacterota bacterium 4484_188 | reverse complement strand
GGGGGGAAGATTCAGAAATATTTCAATGTACTACCCGTGAGCGAGGTGTTGCTAAATTTTTGTGTCGGTTTCAATATGAATTTTTGCCACTCTTTGTGCCACTGTAACGAGACTCTTTTCATTTTTCCCTTTCGCCAACTCTGTATTTGATTACTATAGAATGGGCTTAAAAAGTTCCCGCTATTTCCACCCGGAAGCACACTCCAATAAACACCTGGTGCTCCCCAGTCTACAACAAAACGCATTGAAGGTCCTGCCACAACCCGGAAAGGATCGGCATATTTATACGAAGCAACATTAACCGTAGTCCCGTTTCCGGATAAGGGGAATGGACCTTTATTGAAAATTAATTTCGTGAACGAGACTTTCCCCAGGGCGTGAACTAACTCAAGCTGGTGCAGGTTTCCCCACCGCCAGTCTTCAACATCGGAACCGAGTCGATGGTTAAGAAAAGTAATTGCCTCTTGAAAACTTTTTACAATAATCCCTTCTCGTGTTTCAACCTGTGGTGTTGTGACATCATCAAACCAGGGTGAGTTTTTTTTCTTCAAAACCTGAACAAACACCCGCAAATAGAAATTGGGCAGGTCGGTAAACAAATGGAACAAATCTTTACCCATTTCATCAAGGAAAATGTTTTGAATCAGAAAATACTGGGTTGTTTCGAAAACGGTTGGTGCAATTTTTTCTGTCGACATTTCGCCGTTCCAATTCGACAAAAGAATCAGCAGATCTTCTGCCGCTTGAGACTGTTGCGGATTTCCCTTCAATGCTGCCAATATAAGCGGTTTGATTTCCCGGGTTAAAAGACTGATACTATCTTTTTGAATTTGCTGCATCGTTTCCAAACCGGACTTTGGTACCTGCCGGATCAGTTCCCGGATTCTAGCTGCCCGGTAGGGAGGTTCCCATAATTCAGAAAGGTAATAGGGAAATTTGCCGGCAATCCGGTTATTTGCCGTGACAATTAAGCCGGAATCAGGATTCAGAATGTGTGGCATTTCCTCAAAGGGTACCCACTCTACCCACTGATTTTTCAGTGACCAGGTGCGGCGCGGTATCAGTCCGTTTGCGTAAGAGCGAATCGGTACTCTGCCCCCCAGCCGGTAGCCGATATTCCCGTTGCGGTCCGCGTAAACAAAATTTTGACAGGGAATGCCGAATGTTTGCAGGGCATGCTCAAAATCGCCCCAATTTTGCGCCTGCGCAAGCTCGATGAAAGTTTTTAATTCATCCGAGGGGAAGTAGCCGCTCCATTTAAATGAAATAAAAGGAATATTGTTCACTGACGGAAACAGACTGTTCAGGATCGGTCCATTTGCGGTTCGGTAAACAGAAAAATACCGATCCTGGTGGTCCTTTATTTTAACTCGCCGGGTTTGAACACTCAGGCGATGCTTTCCTTCTTTATTCAAATAAACACCAGCGGTGGTGTCCACTTTTTCTATGAAAAAATCTGAATCATCGATCATCCCATTGGTGACTCCCCAGGCAATATGCTCATTTCGACCAATTACAATGCCGGGAGTTCCGGGAAAAGCAAAACCGGCGACATTGAGGTCATTTGATTGCATGTGCATTTCAATCCAGATGGTAGGAACCTGAAAAGCCAGGTGCGGATCGTTTGCCAGCAGGGCAAATCCTTTTCCGGTTCTTGCCGGTGCAATCACCCAATTATTGCTCCCCCAATTTGCATAGGTTAACCCGACAATATCCCGCGCTTCCCGATCAATCTGAAGCAGTCGGCTTAAACTTCCATTGAGCTTTTCTATGGAAAGGACGTCCGGATATCTGCCCCACTTCGGCCAAATTTCATTAAACTTATTTCTCGGTAATTTATCCAGTAATTGCCAATACAGTAAATCCGCTTTCCAGTTGAAGTTCAGAAACCAAGCCATCAGGCGGTTTTGCAACAGACAATCCTGAGGTGTCCATTCTCGCGGTTTAAATTTCATCAGAATAAATTCGATGGGTAATTCATCGCCAATGGTTTTGAGGTAGGCATTGACACCCGCGGCATATTGTTGAAGCCACCGCCTGGATTCGGGAGAAATCTGCCGATAAAGCACCTGTGTAAAAGTATCGATTCCCAGCGTTAAAAACATTTTATCGATCTCGAGCGTTCTTATTCCGAAAATTTCCGAAAGCTGCCCCCTGGCTACCCGGCGGGTTAACTCCATTTGCCATAGCCGCTCTTTTGCCGAGGCAAATCCGGAGGCAAACACAACATCGTCAGTCGTATTTCCTTTGATGTGAATTACTCCCAGTGAATCCCAGGCAATAAAAGTTGTGTCGGAGATGCCCGGAAGTTTCACACTGCCGGAATAGTGGGGTTTTAGTTTATTATACTGAACACACACAAAACTACCGAATATGACAACAAAAATGAAAAGTATCGAAAAAATCCAAAGCAACGTTTTTCTTAGCATTATGTTTTCCTCGGTGGTGTAATTTTACTTTTTTCCGAAATCTGTATTCTATTTGCGCAAATTAAAATTTTGCTAACCGGGTAACAAATCGTTCTGAAATCAGATTACCAGTTTTGGCTGAATGGAAAAAAATGTCATTCGGTTCCGGAAAATAAAACGGCTCAATAGCTTCCTTTTCAAAGTAAAATGCTTTTGTCAGCAGACACTGATCAGGCTTACCGCAACGGCTAAACTAATCAAAGCAGAATGAATGTGCAACTGAAATAGCAGAACATTTTTATTAATTCTGAAGAAACCACTGCCCTAAAATCAGTGCCCGGTAAAGCTTCTTTTAACATCGTAGGCTAAAAACTACAGCCGTTTTTCACCGCGGGAATCGGGAAACATTTTGTGGTTTACACGTAAAAACAATCAGGGGTAAAAATGAGAAAAACAGTCTTTCTTTTTCTTCTTACCTTTTGCTTATGCCTGGCTCAGGAGAAATCGGTACGGCAGTATTCGATAATTCAGCTTGAATTCAGTACCGAGCACGATATCATAAAAGTAAAAGTACCCAACTGGTTAACCACCAGCGAACTGATGGAGCAGCTCAGGCAGGTAATCATTTGGCCGGGAGAGAAGCTTCCCCGCAAGAAAACCTACATCTATGTTTTTAAGGAAACCGACCAGGTTGGTGCCAGCTCAAACACCGGTTGCGTGTATATTCCCGGTAAAGGTTTTCGCTGGGACCTGCGGCACTGGCACCCGGAAATGCGTGTGCCTACCCAGCCCACTGAAAATGAAATAGAAATTTACAACACCTTTGTTGAATGCTTACTCAGAAACGGATTTACCTTTGACAACCAAAGAGTCCGCCAACAAATTGCTAACCGGTACCACATTAAAAATGGTTCGGAAAAACCCGCGGTTTGCTTTTGCGTTTTTGGTAGGACGTTGCCAGTTCTAAAAAGATTTCCACATCCCGGTCGTAGTCCACTTCGCTGCCGTCGAAATAAAAATTGCGAATCGGAATGTTCTCATGTTCCTTACTCACCTTAGGATACACCGCTTCGCACACAATTCCGTTCATACAGGTAAAAGGGCTAATATCCACAATACCGTCGGCACCTTTCCCGTACAGGTAAATTGCCCCGCTTACATTGAGCACCATTTCTCCCAGTGCGCCGTAGTAGGGTAAATACTTTTCGGCAGGTTTTACAAATTCCCCAATATGGTGCGGCGGTGACGCAATGGCGCCAGCAGTTTCCGCTCATCCTTTTGCTGAAATTTTTCCCGCACTTGTGCCAGCAGCATCGATTTCGAGAAGGAATTTCCATGCCACTTCAGCTCGTTTCTCTGCATAAAATTGGTATAAAACACCCACTCGGAGATGGCAGACAGCCACACTTCGCCGCCAAATTTTTCAATCCGGCGAATGATATTCGCATTGGCAAACTCGTCTAACCGGCAGTAGATTTCTCCTACCATGCCAATCAGCGGTTTATCCCGACGGTACTCTGCCGGAACGGCGGAAAATATTTCCGCGACAGTGGTCACACACAATTCCCCACCAGCCCAGGCGGGTTAAATCGCCGGCATTTCCACCCATCCCGGCATACCCGTCGGCGCTGGTCGGCGAAAGCACCAGAACATTTTCCAGCCCGCGTTCGCTGAGTATTTGTTCATACAATTGTTTATACTGACCAAATCGGCATGGTCCGCCGGCAGTCGGCATTAAAAAAGCTGTTTCCTCCGGCTCTAGGTCTCCGTTTTCCAGTACTTTCAGAAAACTGCCCAGCGTTACAATCTCAGGATAACACTCTTCTCCGATGGTATAGTGCCTGGCTAATTCCAGCGAATGCGCGTCGGACTCGGGCGCAATTTGCCCGTTTACTCCCACCGCCCGGAAAGCCGCCGCCATCGTTGCCGCGCCTTCAATACTCATGCGCGGAATAAAGAGCGTTCTGCCCCGCAGTGTTTTTTCCTCTTTTTGCCGAATCGAAACATCCGCCCCGTTCATACGGTCACCACGCTTTTTATTTTCTTTGGTCGAATCGCTTCGTCGCTGCCCGAAGTCCATACTCTTAACGCACCTTTACTGTCCAGGTAGGCTTCGCAGCGGGTAATATAACCGGCATCGTTTCCGTGACCATCAAACTGCAGGGTCAAAAAAGGTTTCCCGGAGGCGCGGGTAATGTAGTGCTTGATGTAGGAATCGGGACCGCATTTGAAATTAGTTAAATAGATAATATGCAGACGTTCGAATTGGCTGACGATTTTTGCCGCAGCAATAATTTTGTAAGCGGCATCTACCGCACGTAGAATATTTTTCTTATTCTCTCCCAATGAACGGAATGTTTTCATTAGAACATGTGCAATGGCATTTTTTCCGTCCCGGAAACGAAGCGAAGGACTGAGAATTTTTTTCCGAGATAGAAGCAAAAACTTCGGAATTTTTAATTACAAACGGGATGGTTTGCCCCCAGGGGCAATAGTAACTGTTCACTTCTTTAAACGGTGTTTCGGCATTTATGGTATTCGGAATAAAAATCCAATCCACCTGTTTGTCAACCAGTTCCTTAACATGACCATGATATGCCTGAATGGGTAAACAAGGTTCTGCGACCGAAATTTCGGTTCCGCTGCGGATAAGCCGGTGGTTTGTTTCTTCAGAAAGCACCACCCGGTAACCCAGGTGTCGAAAAAAGGTGTTCCAAAAAGGAAACTGATGTGGCAAAAATTCGAACAGGCTTTGCAAGTAAATTCTCTCAGGTGGTAATTCACCTTTTCCAGGCTAAAGCCGCGGAACTTGGTGACGTTTCGGGTTGCTAGCATTTTTTCCTTGGCAAGCAATGCCGCGCCAACTGCACCTACCACGCCGTTGTAGGGCGGCACAATTATTTCTTTATCCAGCACCCGGGCAAAGGCACTGGCAATTGCATTATTATAAGCAGTGCCACCCTGGAAGAAAATAACCTCTCCGATTTTTCTGCCGCGCACAACCCGGTTCAAATAATTATACACAATGGAATAGGCTAATCCGGCGGTCAGGTCTTCCCGGGAAGCGCCCCTTTGCTGAAAGGTTGCCACATCCTGTTGCATGAAAACGGTGCACCTTTCACCCAATTTAACCGGCGACCGTGAACTGAGGGCAAGGTTGGCAAATTCTTCTTTGATGGAAATACCCAGTTCTTCTGCCCGCTCCTCCAGAAACGAACCGGTACCGGCGGCACACGCCTCATTCATGGCAAAATCCACCACCACCCCGTTTTGCAAGCTGATAAACTTCGAATCTTGTCCGCCAATTTCGAAAATGGTGTCCGGTTCGGTATTCAGCATGGTTCTTGCCAGGAACTCCGCACCGGTTTTGTGAGCGGTGATTTCATCTTTAATCGTATCGGCACCAACCAATTCGCCAATCAGTTCACGCCCCGAGCCGGTAGTGCCAACACCTTTTATTTGAATCCTGTGGGCAAATTCTCTCTCAATTTCTTTCAAACACAGGTCAACCACTTCAATCGGGCGACCTGCGGTACGGGTGTAAATTTCTTTAATCATGTTGCCGTTTTCATCAAGTACCACCACATTGGTGCTCACCGACCCGACATCGATGCCCATGTAAGCGGGAACGTTCCGTTCGTTTTCACCAAAATAGCGCGGTCGTATTTTATCCCTTAATAAAACGACCTTTTCCATAGACAGCGGCTTACTGACCGGAAATTTTTCGGATTCAGTGCCGGACTGTTTTTTCAGGATGTGAATATCGGGAACCGGCGAATGATGAAGCGCGTCCCGTTCAGCGAGGGCAGTACCAATCGCCGCCATCCAGGCATAATAATCCGGGATAATGAGTTGGTCGGGTTCCATTTTGAAAACCTGGCGCACACCTTCCGCCACACCGGCGTTGGCAGCTACGCCCCCGATAAAAAGAACCGGCGGGGTTACTTTTCTGCCTTTTACCACGCTGCTTTTAAAATTTCGGGCGACCGCTTCGCACAAGCCCTTCAACACCTCCGGTGGCGAATAGCCTTTCTGTTGGGCATGAATCATGTCGGATTTGGCGAAAACCGAACACCGACCGGCAATTTTGGCACTTTTTGCGGTCTGCAAAACAACCTGCCCGACTTCTTCAATTTGAAACTGTAACCGGGAAGCTTGCTGGTCCAAGAACGAACCGGTTCCCGCCGCACAATCCCCGCTTTTCTCGTAATCAACAATGCCGCTATGCGCCGAGCCGGCATTGTTTTCCAACCGAATATACTTCGAATTCTGCCCGCCGATTTCGAAAACGGTATGAATGTGCGGATACAGCGCCCCCACGCCCCGGGCAATCGCCCGAAATTCGTTTTCATAATTAATATCCAGTAATTCACTGAGCAATTTCCCTCCGGAACCGCACACCCGCACTCCGGAAATCCGATCGGCAGAAACAACCCGATAAAGACTTGCCAACATCCGGTGGGTAACTGCTATCGGGTTCCCTTTAATTTGATGATAGGGCAGGACAAAAACCTGGCTGGCGATTTCAGCATTACTTTCGATGCCGCGGGGATACTGCCGGACCAAATTCAAAGCAGCCGCTTTCGCAGTGAAAGATTCCTTCGACCCGGAGTCGAAAATCAGGGCAATTTTAACACTCACCGTTCCAATATCTATTCCTACAAAAATTCCCATTTCCGTTTCCTGAATTCTGTGTTTTTGCTATCGCTAAATCACCCGAGGTTAAAAAATGATTCTCCTTCGCAAGATTGCTGAGCATATAAAAAACGGGGGTGAGATCCAGAAAATCACCACCCCCGGCAAAATCCAATGCAATCGGTTTTTACAACTGCGCCAGGTAACCCTGAGCACGGGGAATGAGTTCAGATTTCTGATAATTATCGATAAACTGCTGGAACTCCTGCCGGGCGCGCTGCTTGTCACCTAACATGAAATAACATTGCCCGATTTTGAATTGGGCATAATCATTCTTATTCGAATAGCGAAAAGTAAAGACCTTTTCAAATGCCAAAATCGCTTCTTTATACCGCCCCATGGCAAAGTAGCATTCACCAATCCAATACTGGGCATTATCCGAATAATCATTATTGGTACCATGGCGGGTCAGCGCATTGGCACGGGGCGTACTCATGCTGCCGGAAAATACACCTGCCCTCGATGAACCGGTAGAACTGCCACTTCGGTACTTTTGCAGCTCCTCCTCTTTCGCCAATAATTTGGCTTTCAGATCCGCTATCTTCAAATCCTTTTCCTGAAGTTTTTTCCGAAGTTGTTTGCGAATTTGTTCTGCCTCGTTTTCAATTCGAGCCATCCGCTTTTGCTCCTGATCTAACTCCTGCTCAGGTGTAACTTCTTTTTTCTTCCCTTCATCCGCCTCCAGAAGTTTGATGAGATCATCATCCTGTTTACTCATCCCTTTTTTCTTTGCCAGAGAATCATCATTGCTAATGCCGAGAAGCTTTTCGATCTCATCATAGTCATCCTTCGACCCCTGGTTTTCTGAGTAGGTTGTTCCTTCCCGCACACTCTGTTTGCTACTGCTGCATCCTGAATAAACAAAAATGCTAAGGCTAAATACCATGAAAAGGATAATATAGATACTTCTTTTCATTCTAAGCCTCCCGTGGTTTTATTTCCTGAGAATATAGATATTTATGATAATATAGTCAAGAATTTATTCTGATAGACTGAAAAAAAACAAAATAAACCAACCTGGTAAATACGCCGGAAGTGAAGAATGTTCCCTTAAACATACTTCCCGGTTTCGCCCACAACCGGTTCACACACTATTCCAAACCAGCGATGGTGCAAAATATATTTACTGCTCACACTTCTCCGGAGTGTGTTTTCTTCCATCGATAGAAAATGATAAAAATACCGCTAATCAACATCAGCAAACTTACCACCTGGTTGAATTCCAGACCGGCAAATACAAACATCTGACTTTCATAATACCGGTAAAAATCGACCAGAAAACGGGCGATACCATAGAGGATTAAAAAGAGTCCGATACTCCACCCGTCAAATTGCCTTTTGCGCTCGAACCACATCAAAATAAGAAAAATAATCAAGCCGTAAAGCGAAGAATAGAGCTGTGTGGGATGAATATGAATATTGCCCATTACCGCTCCGGCAGGACTATTTGACGGGAACTTGACCCCCCAGGGTACCTGACAAGCTTTGCCAAAACAGCAGCCGTTCAGGAAACATCCGATGCGGGTAAAGAAAATACCCAAACCCAAAGCCGGGGCAATGCTGTCGGCAATCTTCCAGAAATTTAATTTTTTATATGTAATAAAAACTGCGACAGAGATAAAGGACAGAATGAAACCGCCCAGCAGGATCAAGCCTCCCAGACCCAGGGTGCCATCTTCCTGAACCGGCCAGAATGTATATAGCCAGCGCCCCTTGAATTCGTTGAGATGAAACAACACGTAAGATAATCTGGCACCTACAATTGAACTGATGATGATGATAAATGAGAGATTTACAATATTTTCTCCCTTTATTCCCCGCCTCTCACCATTGCGAACCGCAATGAATATTCCAAAAATAAAAGAAAGTGCAAGCATAACCCCATAGCTGTGAACCGAGAAAGGACCGATTCGAAATAATTCCGGATGCATAAAAACTCCTTCGAACTTAAAAAAAGATGATCATAAAACAACGCTTTATTCCGGAGACCATCGTAAAACCGGAAGAATATAGTGAGATTCCGGGCAGGATTCAACTTGACTTAATATTCATAACGGTTTTTATAGAAATTCAATAGAATCCCGATCATGGTCATATTGGTAAGTAATGCCGAACCCCCGTAACTCAAAAAGGGCAGCGGTAAACCGGTTACCGGGAACAGCCCGATGGTCATGCCCACATTTACCAGCACATGAAAACCAATTAAGGTAACAATACCAATCGTGACCACGCTGCTAAAGCGGCTTTTGACAATGCTGGCTAAATGGATGCCGCGCAACAGCAAAACAAGAAACAAAGAAAGTCCAACCATAACCCCGACAAAACCGAATTCTTCGCCGATAACCGCATAAATGAAATCAGTATGCTGTTCGGGTAAAAAACGGAGCTGGGTCTGGGAACCCTGCATAAAACCTTTCCCGCTGAAACCACCTGAACCAATTGCAACTTTGGACTGGAGTATTTGATAACCGGCACCGCGCGGATCACTCTCGGGATTCAGAAAAATCTTTATCCGATTCTGCTGATACGGTTTCAAATGGTTCCAAATATACGGCGTAAAAATTCCCATCAGTATATTTCCCAAAAAATTGAACACAATTATCCAGCGGGAACGATGAGAGTAAAGCAGATATAAAACCAGAATGATCATCAAAAACATGAAAACATAGAACTGGAACGATGCAAACATAATCAAAAACGGCATGGTGATAAGGAAAAAATTACCGCCCTTGAGACCCGTCCAATAAAACATGGGAAGTGCAATAGCCGCAAAGACCATCGCAGTTCCCAGGTCGGGTTGCCGGACAACGAGCACAAAGGGGAAAAAGATCAATGCTGCCGCAATCAAAAAATCTTTCACACGGTTTAAGTCCGTTTTCTCTGCGGAGATAAATTTAGCCACCGCCAGGATAGTAGCCAGTTTGGCAGATTCCGAGGGTTGGAGAACCAGCGGACCGAAACGCAGCCACCGTTCGGCACCAAGCCCTTTGTGTCCTACGAAGATTACCAGAACCAGCAGAATCAGGTGCAACACATACAGGGGATAGGCAGAAGCGCTAATCCAGCGGTAGGGAACAAAATATGTTCCCGCCAGGATGCTTATTCCAAGCACTGCCCAGAACACTTGTCGGGAAAAATAGTTCGTTCCGGACCCCTGGGTGATGCTGGTTGCCGACGCAGAGTAAAGCGCCACCAGCCCCAAACCTACCAAAGCCAGCGCCGGGAGCAAAATAAGTAAATCAATCTTTTTTAAAATAGCTGACATTTTATTTCTGTTTTTTTACCCCTGTTTATTTATTCCGGATTCTGAAAAAAACGTTTACTCATCTAACGGTACTTCTACGGGAAACGAGGCAGAATCAGCTTCGGCAGCTTTTCTTAAAGAATCACGTTTGGCAATCATTGCCCGCCATTTTCGCTCTGCCCGGTAATCGTATTTACCTTTTAGGTAAAAATATTTCCGCAGAAAAGCACCGGCAATGGGTGCCGCTACACCTCCACCCGAACCGCCGTTCTCTACCAATACACAGATGGCAATTTCCGGCTCCTCAAAAGGCGCAAATCCCATGTACCAGGCGTGGGATTTCCCGTGCGGATTTTGTGCAGTTCCGGTTTTTCCGCCCCCGGAAATGCGCCACACTTTTGCCCGCCAGCCGGTCCCGCCGTCCACAACCTCGCGCATGCCTTCACGCACTATTTTATAAACCGACCCGGAATGCGCTGCCATTTCTTTTTTATCGGGTCATATAATTTTAATCCCAGATGCGGGCGATGCATCACACCCTGGTTGGCTATCGTGGCAACAAATTGTGCAATCTGTACCGGGGTGACCAACAATTCTCCTTGCCCGATTGCCAGGTTTGCCAACATACCGCGCGTCCACCTGTTTTTACCATATTTTTTATCATAGTATTCCCGGCTGGGAACCAGACCACTGTTCTCGTTGGTTAATTCGATGCCGGTTTTTTCGCCAAAATGAAACAACCTGCTGTACTTCGTCCAGGCATCAATCCCAATGAGTAACCCCAATTTATAGAAATAAACATTGCAGGAATTTTTAATTGCACCAATCAAATCCAATGTTCCGTGTCCTTTGGCGTTCCAACAACGGATAGTTCGTCGCCCCAGTTTAAAATACCCCGGGCAATTTGCTTTCCAGGCAGG
>MVCZ01000121.1 GCA_002049825.1 Candidatus Zhuqueibacterota bacterium 4484_188 | reverse complement strand
TCTGCTTTGACAATTTCAAATGTCTCCCGCGAACATACCGTTCCCACCGCTCTGCAAACCTGTTATGTTCAATGTGATATCACCGGCGGTACACCGCCCTATGTTGCCCTTATTAAATACTCTGTAGATGGTGTTGCTCAGACGGATATTGCCATGAGCAATACCGGTGGCGATACCTACCAGGGAACGCTTCCGGTGCAAGCCAACGGGGCGCGTGTCGAATACTATATTCAAGTGACTGATGCCGGATTGGATGCTTCTGCTACCAGTGCCACCTACGGTTTGTTCTGGGGCACCAGTGCCATTTCTAACGGCAGCGGAAAGATTAAGGAAGTAGATGCGAATGGTGTTTTAAAATATAAGAACTATTATGCCCGGGTAATTGGCGTGGCAACCGTAGCAAGCGGGACTTTTTCAGCTTCAAATCTTGATGTGTGTTTGCAGGATGCTTTTGGCGGGATTAATTTATTCAAATTTAGTGCGAGCACAACCACCATTACACTCGGCAACAGCTATACCGTGGTTGGCGCGCTGGATCAATACAATGGCAAAACCGAAATAATCCCGGATGATGCCACTACCGACATTACCGACAATGGCGCCGGCGTAATGCCGTCTCCCGCCATTAAAACCATTGCCCAGTTACTGGCATCACCGGAAGATTACGAAGGAATGCTGATCGGTATCCAGCATGTATCGAATACCGGCGGCGGTGGATCCTGGCCCACATCCGGAAACAGTGCAAACATTGAAATTACTGATGACGGCGGTACCAGTCTGTTAACCCTTCGCGTGGATAGCGATACTGACCTGGATGATAACCCTGAACCGAGCTGGCCAAAAGATGTGAAAGGCATTTTCACCCAATACGATAATTCTTCTCCCTATGACGGCGGTTACCAGATTATGCCGCGTTCAACCGGAGATATCCTGGACGACGGTTCACTGCCGGTTTCACTGGCGTCATTTACCGCGATTGCCCAGGATGGAAAGGTTACCTTAAAATGGACAACCGAGTCTGAAATTGATAATGTCGGTTTCGAAATTGTGCGTTCGGTTGCCCAAAACAGTGGCTACCAGACAATTGCTACCTACAAGAATAATGATGATCTGAAAGGTCAGTTGAATTCCACCAACCACCGCAATTATCAGTATACCGATAATCTTGTGGTCAACGGGGTAACCTACTGGTATAAATTAGTGGATGTGGATTTAAATGGTGTGAAAACCTTCCATGGTCCTGTTTCGGCACTGCCTCATGCCGGCAGCGGAAAAATCGTAAATACCGGTACTATTCCGCATTCTTATGCGTTGGAACCTAATTATCCCAACCCGTTCAATCCCAAAACAACGATCAATTTCGATATTCCGGAACTCACGAACGGTTCGACTTTCGCCACATTTTTTGTTTATAACGCCTTAGGACAGCGGGTGAAAACGCTTTACCGGGATAATATCACCCCGGGAAGTTACACGCTGGAATGGGACGGCACTAACGAAAGCGGCGCAACCTTACCCAGCGGTGTATACTACGGTGTGTTTGCGACCGGTTCGTTTACCAAAACCATTAAAATGGTGCTCATGAAATAAACTTTTCACGGTCTCCGGCAAATCGTTCAAAGGAAGCGTTTGCTGTTTACCGGTTCGCAAATCTTTCAGGCTCACCGAAGCGGATTCGATTTCGTCCGAACCGGCAATGATGATGAGCGGGATTCCTTTGTCGTTGGCTAACCCGAATTGTCCGCGCAGCTTCGATTTTCCGGTATAAATATCGGCGTTAATTCCCGCTTTTCGCAGCAGGGTGGCTACTTTTATGGAATAGGCAATCGAGTCGGAATCGAAAACGGTGACCAGCACTTGCACCGGCGTTTTCAAATAATCGGGGAACATGTGCAGTTCATCCATAACAGTGATAATCCGCTCCAACCCGATGCTGCTTCCGGTGGCGGGTTGTTCCTGCCCGGAGAAAAGACCGATCAACCGGTCATAACGACCGCCGCCGGTAATACTGCCGATTTGCGGTTCTTCTACTATCGTTTCAAAAATTGGACCGGTGTAATAGTCCAACCCTCGTGCCAGGGTAAGATCAAAAAGCAGATTTTCGACAGGAATCTCATACAATTGAGCGTATTTCATTAATTCCCGCATTTCATTAATGCCTTCCATGCCGGCGGAACTGTTTTTCAGCAAATCAGCGGTTTGGTCGAGTTTCTCTTCATTGGTGCCGCCCAGTGCTAAAAATTGCATGATCAGGCTGGTGCTTGCCCGGGGAATTTCTCGTTTCAACAATTCCGCTTCCACACCTTCCGCACCTATTTTGTCGATTTTATCAATTGCCCGGCATACATCCGCCTCTTTCTCCAATCCTGCCTGCGATACTTCGGTAATTCCCCGTAGAATTTTCCGGCTGTTCAGACGAATTTTAAATTTGCTGAAACCCAGCGCTCTTAGCGATTCATGCAAAACCGCGATGATTTCGGCATCGGCTAACACCGAGTAGCTGCCCACGATATCCACATCGCACTGGTAAAATTCCCGGAAGCGTCCCTTTTGCGGTTTATCTGCCCGCCACACCGGCTGAATCTGGTAGCGCTTGAAAGGCTTGGGAATTTGCGGATACATGGCAACTACCCGGGAAAGCGGCACGGTTAAATCGTAGCGCAGACCGACCTCACGTTTTCCCCGGTCGGTAAACCGGTAAGTGAGCCGGTCGCCTTCTTCGCCGTATTTACCCGAAAGCGTTTCCCATAATTCCATAGTGGGCGTTTCCAGCGGCTCGAAACCGAATCGCTCAAAAACAATCTTTATTTTATCAATTACGAAATTGCGTTTCACCATCTGTTCGGGTAAAAAATCGCGGGTACCCTTGTAAATCCTCGGTTGAATCTTTTTTTTCACCTGTTACTCCTGTTTCGTCTGTTTCCTCCGGGAGGAGTGCTGTGCTCGGATTATCGGGGCAAATACCTCTTTTACCAATGTCGAGTGCCCGGGATTCATTTATTGATTGTTAACATTTTCGGTAAAATGCGAATAGCAAAGAGCCAATTGCCAATAGCCGGATAGTTACCTTTCATCAATATTAGAATTATTTTGCCGGTAATTATTTTGCCATTTTAGTCTTCATCTCCAAAACACAGGCTAAATGCCGCTACGCTAATTATTAATGTATGCCCCTTCTTGAATCCAGGTTCGGATTGCCTTAATTTTTGCGTCGCTTAGTTGCAGCCGGTTTTTGGGCATTTGCGATATTCCCAGGTAGTTGCCTAACAGCACACGATACAGAATGCTCTGGTCCGGGTCATTCGGGAAAACCACAATGCGGTTGTTTCCGCTGGTAAATGTCGGCGTGAGCGTTTCCAAATCCAACCCTGCTGCCGGCTGACTGCTTTGGTGACATCCGCTTGAAACACAATCATGCAGAAAAATGGGATGAATGTGCTGCTGGAAACTCAGGCTGGAATCGGGAAAGGTCATATTCTCCGGCTCGGTGCTTTTTTTATTACAATTGGCAAAAAGTAGTATGAAACCGAGTGACACTCCAGCAAATAAGAGAAATTTTGCGGCAAATTTTTGTAGAAGTATTTGATGTTTATTCACGCCCCGCTTACTCCTGTGACAAATAACTTATACATTTCTACTTAAAATTTAGCAAGAAATGTCGTATATTTAAAGGTGTTTCTTATAATCAGAAGTGGACTTACAACGAAAGTATCGATGAAACAAGTTCAATTATATAAGAATTGCACCGACTATTCCGAAATGAATATTCGGACGCAATCGGAGCCAAAGATTGTAATCAAAGAGAAAACAGTATTTCAAAGAAAACCATGGTAAAGAAAACGATGCGAGAGAACCTTGTTGGTACAAACACACGGAAAATCCTGGTAGTTGATGACGAGCCAAGTCTTCACAAGCTGATTAAGATTCAATTTTCCCGGCGCAATTTTGAAGTGATCAGTTGTCTGAACAGCGAAGAAGTGATTGAAATAATTCATAAGGAAAATCCCGGTATTGTCCTGATGGATTTGATGATGCCGAAGTTAGACGGCATTAGCGCAACCCGCAGAATCCGGAATCTGCAATTGGAATCTTACCTGCCGATTATCGTGGTCACCGCCCGCAAGGAAGTGCACGAAGTGGTGGCTGCCCTGGAAGCCGGCGCCGATGATTACATTACCAAACCATTTGAGTTTGAGGAGCTTCACGCCCGGGTGAAAAACATGCTGCGCTTTAAAAATCTTCAGGATTCTTTATTGCGCAAAACCAACGAACTGGATGAAGCCAATCACCAGATTATGCGCTTGAACCAGGTGCTGACCAACACCAACAAGCAATTACAGAAAAAAGTTTACGACCTGCACAACCTTTTCGAAATCAGTTTTAAGGTAATGGGACAAACCCAACCGAAAAATCTGGTGAACACCGCCCTGCTCAATGCCCTGGGTATTTTTACTGCCAAGAGTGTACTGTTAATGATTCAAAACCCGGAAGATCATTATGAATTTGAAGTGATGGAATCGAAAGGATTTTTAAATAAGAAAATCGAAAATTTTAAGATATCCCGCCACGATAAATTAATTCATTACCTGGAGCTGATTAAAAAGCCGTTTCAGTTAAAAGATATAGTTCGCGAATTCAGAGATATTATTCCCATGTTGAGCGAATTGGAAATTCGGGTGGTTGCACCGCTGTTCCAGAAAGATGAAATTGCCGGCATTCTGTGCCTGGGACCCAGCGTAACCAATGCCGAATACCCCCCGGATGTGTTGGAAATGCTGGGAATTATTACTAACATGCTTTCGGTAGCATTGAATAATGCCGAAAATTTCGAGAAAGTCCGGGCGCTCTCTTACACGGATGGCATGACCGGTTTGCATAACTACCGGTTTTTCAAGCTTCGTTTAAAAGAGGAATTGGCGCGTGCCCGGCGTAATGAACTCCCGGTTTCGCTGCTGATTCTGGATGTGGATAATTTTAAAAATTATAACGATACGCTGGGGCACCCGGCTGGCGACGAAGTTCTGCGGCAGGTCAGTTCGCTGCTTAAACAGATTGTACGCGATAATGATATTGTGGCGCGCTACGGCGGTGAGGAATTTGCGGTCATTCTACCGGTAACCGACCGAAACGGTGCCAT
>MVCZ01000120.1 GCA_002049825.1 Candidatus Zhuqueibacterota bacterium 4484_188 | reverse complement strand
ACGTAAATCCGACATTCTGTCCGCTGGTTAATCGCTGCGGCGTAAAATCAACCCCCGCCAGCACCGACCTACTCACCACCCGCCACGAATGTGTCGTGTCCGCACTTGACACCGTAATTCCCGCCCCGGAAATCGGGTTCGTGGCGGTAAGCGATGCGTTCAGATTAGCAACCCCGGTTGCACTGACGCCACTCACCACGATTTGATTAAAAGAAATAATCTGAGTGCCACCGGCGGGCAGAACCACTGCGGGCGAAAACACCGTATCGGCATTGCTGTAAGTGCCCAAAGTAAAAGTCAGATCCAGCGTATTCAAGCGAACCGCCGCTCCTCCACCATTACGGATTTTCACCTGAACCACCACATTTCGTTGCCCAAGGCTTACCGAATCGAAAGCGCTGGAAATAGAGAGTATTTTAATATTTGGTGCAGCCAGTGCGCGAATCGTATCGGGCTGAGCTGCAGAGGTATCGGCAAGCGTTTGCTGCAAATTATCCTCTACCGCTGTCGCTGATGCGTTTGCTACTACTTGACCGGTTTGTGCATTATTGGAAACATTCAGATAGAAGCGAACAGAATCCGAAGCACCGCCGGCTAATGAGAAATTCACCGGATCCCTTAACACAGCCGAGAACCCGGCTTTATCAAAATTCAATAATACGTTATTGATGGTGATTGAATTTCCGCCGGGGTTGGAGAGGAACACGGTGGTGGAAACACTATCCTGCCCCTGGACAACCGTATCGGCTGCCACCGCCACGCTATCGAGAGACAGTTGCCCGGCTTCCAAAATAACCAGGGACGCCGGTGCGGCAGAAGTGTCGGAATTACTGTTAATATCGTCGTTTACATCTTGTTTGCTAACAACAAAATCAATCGTAAAACTACCGGTGCTGTCGCCGGCAGTTGCTTCATAAACAAACCGGCTGCTGTCGCCGCCCGATACAGTCGGTAAAGTAAGCGGTGCGATTCGACTTAAAGTAATGTTATTCGGTTCAGGCTGAATGAGAGAATCCACATTGGTTACCTGCAGCCCGGCTTGACCGCGGTTAAAAACGTCAAAAGTAAGTTGAATTCCGCTTTTACCGGTGCTAACCGTGTCGGCAGTTGCGCCATTAATCTGAACCGCGGAAACGTCCAGTATTGAAGGTTGCTGGACGATTACGGTATCGATGGTTGCCGCGCCGCTGTCCACAAAAGTGCGTCCGGAGTTGATATCGACATAAGCAATCCGCGCATCCACCGAAATTGTCCCGGGAGAAGCTGTCGCCGGTACCGACATATCAAAACTGATCGTGCGGGACTGCTGACCGGGTATGAGTAGCGAAGGCGGAATGGTCAAAAGTGTTTGCGCCAGCGTGTCGGGACTGAAGAGGAGCCGGGCATCGGTCACTTCCACATCGGCTTGCCCGACATTGGTAACCGTTACCTTGGCGCGAATTCCCTGCTGACCCTGGTTAATCAAACGCAGGGTAATATCGACCGAATTGATCTGCACCAGCGCCGGGTTGAACGATTCGATAAAGAGAGAATCCAGGGTAGCAGACGCTGTGGTTACACTCGTACCGCTCCTTTGGTCGTGGTAGGTTAATGACCCGGATACCGGATCGATGCCTAAAGCAGCCGAAGTATCGATGGTGATTTTAAAATCCAGCGTATCGATTTCGCCCGGGGAAATACTCAGCGGAAACGGAAAAGCCGGGATAGTATCCACGGTGTGTTGATTAAGGAAACTCAACATCGCCGTGTCAATATCGGTTAACTGCAGATCTGCTTTCTGTAGAATCCGGATGGTATCGTTAATTGAACTGTCCTGCAAGGTATATGCGGTACCGGTGTTGGCATCACGGTATTGGAGTTCAACCCACAAAGAATCCAGTCCGGGCGGATAATCGCCGGGGAAATCGAGGTAATATTCAAACAGTTGCGAATTCCCGGCAGAAATGGTCAGGGGAAAATCCGCAGTGGTTAAATTGTTTAATGAAGAACTGAAGGAAGATTTGCCATGAAGCACAATTGCGTCAGGATTCTCAATTGTTATCGATGCAGTGAGATTACCGGAATTGGGGAGTTCGAAAGTCAAACGTACGCTGTCTTCCCCCTGAGCAGCAATGGTTGAGTCGATAGCAAAATTCTGCACTGCAACATTTACTGGCAGCGAGTCCACCCTGACTTGGTCGGGCAACAGGCTAAGCGTCTGGGTAAAATCAGCCCCGTTTTCCTCGCCGACCAAGGTCAGCGAAGCCGGGTAAGGAATCGCAGTAGGAATGCTCTGCACTTGCTGTTTTTGTAACTGAACAATTGTAGTGCTGTTAGCGCCCAGGGTGTGGTTTACACCCAGATAAACTGTGTCGGTACCAAATGTGAGAAAAGTGAGGTTTTTATGCAACAGTACATTCGTGTCGCCGGTGTTGGTCAAACCGAGGGAAAACTGGGCGGAATCATTCTGGGTAACCCGTTGGGGAGATAAACTGCCCGATGCATAACTTATGGCAGCACGGGAAAGCACCTTAAATGTATCAGTGGTCGCGGCGCTAAAATCGTTCACGGTGGAACCGGTCGCTACGATTTGTCCCCGGAAATGACCATCCAGCGTAAATGTTTCCACATCAAAATCGTTCGGAACGCCAAAACGGTAGCGCAGGCGTAACCGGGAGGAATCGGATGGAATAATTGTTTGCGAGGTCAATTCCACAAATGAAGCGGCAACCGGACTACCATCCTGTTTTTTCACAATGGGTGTGGTGGTCGAATCAATCTGAATGGTCACATTGCCACGATTCAGCAAATCCATAAAAACGAACAGCGGGTCGCCCCGGCGGACTTTTTTAGTCAGCGGGGAATCGACGGTTACCGAAACGATTTCCACCGCGGCAATATTGAAATTATTCGGGTCGGTAAAAAATGAACCGCTCAGTAAAGCATCCTCCCCGGAACCGCGCAGCACAACCTGCGGACGGTAAGACGCCACAATAAAATTGGTATCCAGGGACGTGCTGGCAAAGGCGAGGTTCTGTCCGGCGGTATTTCCCGGAATGGTATCGCTACGCAATGTTGCCTGGTAATTATTTGTCCCGTCGGAAATCTTGACATAGCTTAGACCGGCAGTGGTGTCCAGTTTTACACCGTAGGGTCCCGGGTTCACCACATTTATAGCAAAAGCAAAAGTGTCGCCCAGTGCCGCAGCAGCGGGCTGCAAGGAATTTACCTGGTAATGAATGCGGAAAAAATGCGTCTCAACCGTGTCTGCCCCCACAATGTAGGAACGAACAATGGTGGAATCCTGGTCGGGATCGATTTGCACCGAATTTATGATTTTACCCAATGCGTCGGATACACAGACACCGCTGCTTAAAATGGCACTGCCGCCAAATTTCACTTCACAGGTTACCGTGGTGTCCGGCACCGGGTTACCGAACCGGTCAATCACTTTTATCACAAATGGCACCGAGCCGTTCGGCACTGCAGAAACAGAGTCATGGGCAATATCCCGGATGGACAAAAGAATAAGGGAATCAGCGACATCATGCTGTGCTGTCGCTACCAGTGTATCGGAGATGACCGCCGGATTATTCCACAAAACACGCAGGTAGTAGCTGCCTTTCTGTGCTCCCATAATCCAGTTGGTGCTGGCAATACCCAGTGAATCGGTTAGCACCGGCGAAACCGAAACCGAACCGCTATTGATCGGATCGAATACCAACAGCGAATCGGACAGGGGATTCAAATCGGCATCCACCAATTTTACCCGCACCGCTGTTGCCAGCGTATCGCCCACAACACCGGTTTGCCGGTTGCCGGCAAGAATGATAATCGAATCGGCTGCTCCCGGTACATTGGCGACCCCGGTAAAACGTAACACCGAAGGCGAGGAATTGGCAAAAGCAGTTACCTGGTATCTCCCCAACTTGCTGCCCAGAATTAATGAGGTCTGGGCAACCCCGGAAGAATTGGTAAAGGTGTTATAAACAGTTAATTTTTCCGCCTCGGAACCCGAAGGATGGTCGGTAATGGCAAAACTCACTTCGGCGTTTTCCACCGGATTGTTCAGCGTGTCCCGAATGAGCACACGGAACGGACCCACCGTATCCCGCACGGTTCCGAATTTTAATGTATCGGCAAAATCAACATAAGACATGGTTAAAGCGGATTGCGGTTCCGGAAAAGCGGTAAAATAAACCGTATCCGGAAAAGTGGTGTAATTTTTAACGGCAGCAGCTAATGTATCCACCGTTACCGTATCGTGCAGTGTCCAGGTTGTCTGTGCTATACCTTCGCTGTTTGTCACCGAAACCGGGTTGGAAACACTTCCTCCCTTTTTGGGCAGCCACACCACTGAATCGTTCGGAACCGGATTTCCGAACGCGTCTTTCACCAGCACTTTTATCGGCAAAAGCAGGGGCTGTCCGGCTGTCCCGGTCTGGCTGTCGGTGACCGCTACTTTAAATAAAGAATCCGGCGTGCTGGCAATAACCCGAATATTGGAAGTAATATCGGTAAACCCACCGGTAACGCTTTGCGCCTGCAAAAACGTGGTGCCGGTAGTTTGGGCAATAAATTGACTGGAATCCGAAGGTCCGGCATTCAGTTGACCGATTAAATCGCCCACGATGCTCCAGGTGGCAGAGGTGGTTCCCAGGAAATTCCCATCCCGGTCGAATCCCCCGGCATACAGTTTCAGGGTATCCCCGGCAATCAGCGTGTCGCTGACAATCGCATTTCCCGCACTGGTCGGGGCATCCTGGATAACCAGCGAATCCAGCGCACCGGCGGTCACGGTTATGGTAGCAGTGGTGTCATTGATTAAACTTGCCGAGTTGGTGATTATTTTACCCGAACCGGGGAGCGTGGGACTGAAGGTAATCTGGGCAGCGGGACCAGCCGGCACCCCCACCAGACCGTTCCCGGCAACTTTGGTGGTGTCCCACAGAACCGGCAAATCGCCCTTGTAATTGCCCCCGGCGTCGTAATGTGCGGCATACAGGGTAACGGATGAATCGGTGGTCATGTTGACTACAGTGGTGTAAGGCGACCCGCCGTTATTGGGCAATGTGCGGATGGTTATCGAAGTCGCCGCCCCGCTCTGCACCCGGATTAAACCGGAAATATCGCTGAGCGCACCGTGGGTAATTTCAATCTTGCCGTTGCCCGATTGCAGGGCGGTGAAGGTCACCGCGGTATCGGTAACCGTGGAATCGCCATTCTGGAATTCAGCGATAGTGCACGCGGTATCGCCATCGAGCACAGTAATAGTGCCGGTAGCGTCTCCCCGGATTCCCGGCGAACTGTCAATCGTAACCGAGAGGCTTCCGCTGACCCCACTTTTGGTAGGAGAATAATTCACGAAGGATCCGGAAACTTTGGAAAGAACCGGCTCCAGACCGCCACTGGTGCTCCACTGTGCGCTGTCGATATCGTTAACGAAATTTCCGAAGCGGTCAAATCCTGCCGCAAACAGGGTTAATGTTTCATCGGTGGTTAAAGTATCGTTTTTCCCAGTGTACCGCGTACCCGAAGCGCTTGCTCCGCTATAAATTTGGAATTCAAACAAAGAGTCTGCCTGAATAGTATAAGGAGAGGATGAAGCAGTTTTTCCGAAACCGTCGGAAACTGTAAAATTCACCCCGCTTTCTTTGGCAGAATCCAGCACAGTAAATTCAGCCAAACCGGCAACCAGGTTGGTGGAAACAGAGGAAATGTACTGAATGCGGCTTCCGTTGCTGGTTAGCGAAACCGCCCGACCGGAAGTAGTCACCTGGTTGTTAAACACATCATAGCCGGTAACTCGCAGAAAAATTGTGTCGCCGGCGGCATACTGGTACAGTCCGGCGGTGTCTACTACGGTGTAATAAGAAATACTGTCCGGCAATAGTTTGAACAGAAAGGTAACCGGGCTGAGTGCACCGAAGGAAACCTGCACGGTATCTTCCACCGCGGCAGTGCTGGTCGAAACCCGGAACAAAGTTGAAACCCGGCCGGTTGCATCTGTAGAATCTGAAAATGTCGCCCCGCCGTTTTGCACAAAAGAACCGTTTGTTACGTTGCTGCCGACAATCACCGTATCGGTAACTGCGGTAACCGGAACAATAGCAGCCGGTGCCGCATGAATAACGGTGAGAATACCGCTCTCCCCTACGATAAATGAATTATCGGATTTTGTCGCTTTTACCCGAAAACTGCCGGCTGTCCGGTCGCTCACCTTAAAACTCACCTGGCTGCCCCCGCCAAAACTCAGCGTCGAAGAACTGAATCCTGCCGTGCTGCTGCCCAC
>MVCZ01000119.1 GCA_002049825.1 Candidatus Zhuqueibacterota bacterium 4484_188 | reverse complement strand
TACGTTTCCAAGGTCGCGCCGCCGCAAATCCAGGGGCTGATGATGGGAGGGTGGTTTGCCGCTACCGCATTGGGCGCCATGAGTTCCGGTCTATTCGGTAAATTTTACAGCGACTTTGCACATCACCAATATTTTTTATTACATTCGGTTTTATCGGTTCCGGCAGCGTTTTTAATTTTGCTGTTTCTCAAAAAATTGAAATGATTTAGTCGTTAATAGGGAGTACGCACCATGTTAGTACAAGAAAAAGTCGCACAGGCAAAACAGATTCTGAAAGAATTCGACATCGATTGTTGGATCACTTTCACCCGGGAAAGCCAGATCAACGGCGATCCCACCCTGGCGTTTTTGGTTACTGCCGATGTGACCTGGCATTCGGCATTTATTGTTACTTCATCCGGGAGAACCCACGCCATTGTCGGTTTGTACGATAAAAAGACGGTGGAAGAAACCGGCGCCTACGATGAAGTAGTGGGTTTTGTAAAAGGAATCAAAGAACCGTTGCAGAATTTTCTACTGGAACTGAATCCCAAACAAATCGCCATCAATTACTCCGAAGACAGCGAAATTTGCGACGGGCTTACCCACGGGATGTATCTCACTCTGTACAAATATCTTTCCGAAATCGGTTACCAGGATCGCCTCATTTCCGCCGAGAGAATCGTATCGGCACTGCGGGAAAGAAAATCCAAAACCGAGCTTAAGTCGATGCTTGAAGCAATACGAATTACCGAGCTTATTTTCGACAAAGTTGCCAAATTTATCAAACCCGGCGTAACCGAAAAAGAAATTGCCGAATTTATGAAACAGGAAACCGCCCGGAATAAAGTGGGATTTGCCTGGGAAGAAACAGTTTGTCCGGCGGTTTTTACCGGTCCTGAAACCGCCGGTGCGCATTACGCGCCCTCGGAGCGCCGGGTGGAAAAGGGACAGATTTTAAACATGGATTTCGGGGTGAAATTCAACGGCTATTGTTCGGACATGCAACGCACATTTTATATTTTGGAAGACGGCGAAACCACTGCCCCGCCGGATGTGATGAAAGGATTTAACACTATTGTCGAGGCAATCGAACGCGCCAAACAGGCTATAAAACCGGGAATTAAAGGAGAGGAAATCGACCGAATCGCCAGGGAAATTGTGGTGCAAAACGGGTATGAAGAATTTCCCCACGCCCTGGGTCACCAGGTAGGGCGATTCTCGCACGACGGCACCGCCCTGTTGGGACCGGCGTGGGAAAAATATGCCCAAAAGCCGTTCCAACCGTTGGAAGAAGGAATGGTTTTCACCATTGAACCCCGGCTCACCGTTCCGCATCGCGGGGTAGCAACCATCGAAGAGATGGTGCTGGTAACCGCTACCGGCGCCGATTGGCTGTCCGATCCGCAGAAAGAGATAATTCTGATTCATCCCTGAAAAAACAACCACCGGAACGGCGACGGCAAAAGAAACAGTCAATACCGAAGAAACCGATTGTGCACACATAACGGAGGAGTTTCGTATGAATATTTACATTCTGATTATTCTCGCCTACCTGGCGGCGCTGACCGTCATGAATTTCTTGAAATCGCGCAAAATAAAAGACCGGGACGACATGATGTTAGCCGGTCGGTCGATTTCGATTACCAAGATGGTATTTACCTTGATCTGCACCTGGATTGGCAGCGGGACATTTATTGCCGGTGCGGAGTTTGCCGCCAAAGCCGGCTGGAGCGCCCTGTGGCAGCCGATGGGCGCCTGGGCGGGAATCATTATTATTTATTTCCTGGCGGCAAAAATCAGAACCTTCGGGCAATACACCGTCGGCGACATCCTGGAGGTGCGCTACGGCAGCGTGGCAAGAATTTTGCTATCGGCGGAATGATTGCGGTAGCAAATACAGACCTTCCCAACGGAATTATAATCTTAACATCCACTATTATTTCCACGCCGCTGGTGATGATGGCAGCCGGGAGCTGGTCGCATATCCGGGCAATTCTTCCCGACAGCCATTTCCAGGTAATCAGCACAGCGTTTGGCGGCACGCCGATTCTGAAAATTCCGGCAATCGGTTTATCCGGGTTTTTACTGCTGTTAGGTGTGCAGAGCATGTACCAGAAATTTTACAGCGCCCGCACGCCCGCCCAGGCTCGCCGCGCTGCCGGTTTCTGGGTTTTTGGAACCATGATTGTGGAAAGCGTGGTGATTGTGATGGCAGTGTACGCTTCCGCCTACTTCTGGACCGACTTGCAAAACGGCACTATGGACCATGCGGCAGTCATCGTGCAGGCGGCAAAGAAAATGATTCCCCTGCCGGTGGGTGTGCTGCTGTTGGGCGCCGCCACCGCGGTGGTCATCTCGACCGGCATGAATTACCTCCTCTCCCCTACCACCACTATTACCCACGATTTTTACCTGCGCTTCATGCGCAAAAAAACCGAGAAAACCGAGGCTTCGGAAAAATCGATGGTGCTGCTGCAAAAGGTGCTCATCGTTATCCTCGGCATTGTAGCGTTCACGATAGCCTGGAAAATGGAATCGGTACTGGAGAGTGCCTACTTTGCTTACACCATTTATGGAGTGGCAATTACCCCGGCGTTGTTAGCAGCGCTCATCTCCAAACGGGTGACCCGAACCGCCGGACTGGTTTCCATTATTTCCGGCACCCTCATTACCGTCTTCCTTAAGTTAGCCGGGTACATCTGGCCACATATCATGGAGCCGATGGGAAACCCCAACGGCGATCCGTACGGCATTCCCATTATCTACCCGGCGCTGTTCGTGTCGGTGTTCAGCCTGCTGATTCTTTCTTTCTTCACTAAAAAGCCGTCTCCGGAGGTGTTGGCACGGTTTTTCCCGGAAAAGAAAACATCCTCCTGATGGTGACCCATCAGGCTGAAAAGTAATTGGCAAAATGATTACAGACAAAATTATTTCGTTGAAAAACCGTGAATTCGAAGCATCTTTCAGGTTGTCTTTTATTTACGACTTGATAGTTCAAACCTCACGCTCAATTTATCCCGGATTATTCATTAAAACCGGGATCATGAAAAGTAAACAAATAAAAATCTCAAATTTCAGACGATGATTCTTTGAACTTTTCGGGTGTTCCGCGAAATGATTCATAACTCATTGCAATTATCAGTGTTAATCTGCGATAATCCTGTGGCTATTAAATAATTTGGGTTTATATCCCTATAGATCCGCTGATAGGATCCGGGCAGTTCGTTTTCAAACTCTGCTGAAATACCGTCTTTTTTCATATTTTTTGACGACGAGGAGCACAAGTAAGAAAACACTCAATTTGTACTCCACCGCTTTTGATAATTTTTGTTTAATTTGACACGTCAATTTCGTACCTTTGTTTTGCACAATTTAAATGCGGAAATGGAGCTGCAATGAACACCTTAAAAAGTATGACCGGTTTTGCTACTGTGCAAAGCGAATACGAGGGGAACGAAGTCACCTGCGAAATTCGTTCGCTGAATTCCCGCTACCTGGAGATTTCGGTCAAATTGCCCCGGGCACTGGCTGATTATGAAACCCTGGTCAAGGAACTTATCCGAAAGGAAATAACCCGCGGAAAAATTATGTACACCCTCAATTTCTCTTCCCTGAACGGCGACATTCAAAACCTGAAGATAAATGAGGAGACCGTTCAGAACTACGTTAATTTGCTGAAACAGATGAAAGAGGCTGCCGGATTGGATTCGCCAATCACGCTGGATCATTTGCTGTTTTTCAAGGACGTGATTACCTTTGAAGAGGAAAAACCGGCTGATGACAAAATGCGGGAAATAATCGTCGATATAACCGGCAAAGCAATGAAAAAGTTGAACGAAATGCGCGCCTCCGAAGGCGCAAATTTAAAAGTTGACATTGAGAAGAATCTGGAAGAAGTGGGGCGTTTAACCGGGGAAATAGCCCGGATTTGCACTCAAAATGCCCGGATAGAATTCGATAAAATGTACCAGCGGCTGCTTTCGCTCATTGACGAGAAAAGAATTGATCGCAGCCGATTGGAGCAGGAAGTGGCGATTATTTCCGACCGGGTGGACATCAGCGAAGAAACCATTCGCATGAAAAGCCACATCCAGCTTTTCCGTGAAAATTTAAAAGAAGATGTTGAGAAAATTCGCGAGCAGGTGCAAAATATTGAATAATCCGGAGCCGAGGCGGTTTCCGGGGAAATACCTACGTGGAGTCATTGTTTAATGATTGAAGTTGTCAAACGACCGCAGTTAGTGGTATTGTCTGCTCCGTCAGGCGGCGGTAAAACAACGATTTGCAGAATGCTGTTAGAAAGGAATCCCGACTTTCGATTGTCTGTCTCGGCAACCACCCGTCCGCCGCGGGCGAATGAAAAAGACGGTGTCCACTATTATTTCATTTCGGAGAAAGAATTTTTAGAGAAGGTGAAACGGGGCGAATTCCTGGAACATGAAAAAGTGCACGGTAATTATTACGGCACTTTGAAATCGAAGCTGAAAGAAATTCTGGAGACAGGACACACTGTGTTGTTCGACATCGACGTTTACGGGGCGCTAAACATTAAAAAACACTACCCGAAATCCATTTTGATTTTTATACGACCTCCCTCGCTGGCGGAGCTGAAACGGCGCCTGCGCAAACGCCGTAGCGATGACGAAAGCGAAATCGAAAAGCGCTTGCAGCGATTGCCCGAAGAATATGCCCGGGCAGTCTATTTTGATTACGATATTATTAACAATAACCTGAACGAAACGGTGGAACGTATTCAGGAAATTATCCGCAAACATCAGGAACAGGATAAATATGTTACCGACAAATCGATTTAAAGGAAAACACATTTTGCTCGGTGTCACCGGGGGAATTGCCGCATACAAAACCACCGAACTGGTGCGTCATTTAATAAAACAAGGTACAGACGTTCGGGTGATGATGACCAACACAGCGAAGAAATTCATCACACCGCTCACATTGGAAACGCTCTCCACCAACGTCGCCGCGGCGCTGCACTGCCCGGTGGTTATTGCGCCGGCAATGAATGTGCATTTATGGGAAAATCCCGTCCTGCAGCGCAACCTGAAGCAGTTGCAAACACAGGGGTTTCTCATCTGTCCGCCGGAAGAGGGATTCCTGGCGGAAGGCTACCGCGGAATGGGCCGGCTGGCGCCGCTGGAACACTTAGTGCAGTACCTTTACCGCAGCATTCATCCCGCTGCCAACAGCCTGGCGGGCAGGCGTGTGCTGGTTACCGCCGGACGCACCGAAGAAACACTGGACCCGGTGCGCTATCTGACCAATAAATCCAGCGGGAAAATGGGATTTGCCCTGGCGCAGGAAGCGTTTGCCCGCGGCGCCCGGGTTACTCTCATTCACGGTCCGGTTGAACTGCCGTTGCCGGCAGGGGTAAAAAATGTGTCGGTAACCAGTGCCGCCGAAATGTTTGAAGCCGTGCAGCGAAACCTGGGAGATAGCGATATCTATCTCAGTGCAGCCGCCATTGCCGATTACACCCCGGAGCAATTTTCCGAACAAAAAATCAAAAAGCAGGCGGGGAATTTCAGTCTCAGTCTGAAACGCACCGTGGATATTCTGAAATTTGCCGGTGCGAAAAAGAAAGCCGGACAGCAAATTGTCGGGTTCGCCGTTGAAACCGAGGCAGACGAAAGCAATGCCGTAAAAAAATTAGCCGACAAAAATTTAGACCTGGTGGTACTGAACAATCCATTAGAAGAAGGTGCCGGTTTCCGACACGACACAAACCGGGTTACTCTGATTCACAAAAGTGGCGAACGGCGGGAAATTCCTCAATTGCCCAAACTGGATGTGGCTTTCGAGATATTTGAATTCCTGCTGGCACAGGAGAAATAATTTCCTGCGGCGGGGAAATGTATTCATAAAAATTTTCACTCGAATTGAAAACATGCAAAGCAAATGGCAGGTCTGAATTGAACGATAAAGATATTGAGAAAGTGTTAAATTTTCTGCGGGAATACCAGGATTTGTATGGCAATAATTTGTTTGTCGATAGGGAACGAATCGAATCGATTGCCGGGGAATTTCCTGATTTGCCGGGAGAACCGAATACCAAACCATCCAAACCGGTTGCCAAAGTTAGGGAAAAGAAAATGACCAAACCCGCCGACTCACCGCTGTGGAATTTTAAACGAAAAATCGAAAATTGCAAAAATTGTGCGTTAGGAAACACCCGTACAAAATTTGTATTTGGTTCGGGTAGCGAACATGCGGACATTATGTTCATCGGTGAGGCGCCCGGCGCCGAAGAAGACCGCACCGGCATTCCCTTTGTCGGACGGGCAGGAAAGCTGCTGGACAGACTACTGGCACAAATCCAACTAAAACGAGATGACATTTTTATTGCCAATATTCTGAAATGCCGACCGCCCAACAACCGCGATCCCCTGCCGGACGAAGTGGCCCAATGCATCCCGTATTTGCACCGGCAAATTGAGCTGATTCAGCCCAAGGTAATCGTGGCGCTGGGACGAATTGCCGCACAGAACCTGTTACGAAGCACCGCCTCGCTGAAACAAATGCGCGGGCGGTTGTGGCAATACCGTGGTGTGGATATGATTGTAACTTACCACCCGGCGGCAATTTTACGCAATGCGGGTCTGTTAACTGTGGCAACCGAAGATTTTAAATTTATCAGGGAAACCTATCGGGAAATTCTTAAACGTCAAAATTGAAACGCAGGATAAAAAATGGCACGAGGCAGAAAGAAAAAAGAGGTTGTTTTAACCGAAGAAATATTTGAAAAAGGGGCGCGCGTTCCGCCGCAGGCAGTTGATGTGGAAAAATCGGTGCTTGGCGCCATGCTGCTGGAAGAAAAGGCAGTAGGTGCGGCAATTGAAGGTATTGACGATACGGTCTTCTACCGGGAGGCACACCGAAAAATTTTCCTGGCAATGGCTGCCCTTTACGAACAAAACGAGCCGGTGGACGTGATTACCCTTTCCGAGGAATTAAAACGTCGGAATGAACTGGATGAAATCGGCGGGGCATACTACCTCACCGAACTGGCGGCATCGGTTCCGTCTGCGGCAAACATAGAATACCACCTGAAAATCGTTCGAGACAAAGCCCTGCTGCGGCAATTAATTGTAGTGTGCAGTTCGATAATTAAAACATCCTACGACGAAAATGAAGATGCCGAAAAAATTTTGGATGCCGCCGAAAGTGAAGTGCTGGGGGTTTCGCGCACCAGCCGTAAAAAGAGTTACGAATGGGTAAAACCGCTGATTATGGATAGTATCCGCGAGTTGGAGCGTCTGCATCAATCTTCCCAGGAAGGAATTACCGGGGTTCCCTCCGGCTACCGTGACCTGGACGATATTCTGGCAGGTTTCCAGCGGTCGGATTTGATTGTCTTAGCCGGGCGCCCGTCTATGGGAAAAACCGCTTTTGCCCTGAACCTGGCACGCAATGCGGCGGTTGAACATGATATCCCGGTTGGTTTTTTTAGTCTGGAAATGAGCAATCACCAGTTAGTGCAGCGTTTACTTTGCGCCGAAGCCGAAGTCGATTCACAACGTCTGCGCACCGGACGGCTTTCCGAAACCGAATGGCCCAAACTTTCCCGGCGGATTGGCAGGTTGGTAGAGGCACCGATTTATATCGACGACACACCTTCTCTTGATATTCTCAAATTACGCGCCCGTGCCCGAAGAATGGCGACTGAAAAAAAAGTGGGAATGATAATCGTGGATTACCTGCAACTGATGGAAACGCCGCAAACCATGGAAAGCCGGCAGCAGGAAATTTCTTACATTTCCCGTTCGCTGAAAACTCTTTCCAAGGAGCTGGAGATTCCGGTACTGGCGTTGTCGCAGTTATCCCGGGCGGTGGAAGCTCGCACCGACCGCCGTCCAACCCTGGCAGACCTGCGCGAATCTGGAGCGATTGAGCAGGATGCAGATGTGGTGATGTTTGTTTATCGTCCGGAAGTCTATAAAATCCCGAATTTCAATGACGAGGAAAAAACACCCACTAAGAATATGGTGGAACTCATCATCGGGAAACACCGTAACGGACCGATCGGGTCGGTAAAATTGGTGTTCATAAAAAATTTTGGTAAATTTGCCAATTATGCCGGGCAGGAAAAAGATGTTTTAATCCAGGAACCGGGGTTTTAGAGCCGGACGAAAAATTAAAATATCTATTGCAAAAAGTAGGGCAAACGGTTAAATTTGTGCCGCTTTTGGAGAGCGCAAAATATTCAGTAGTAGTCCCGGGTAGCCGGGACGGGTGGCTGTTATCCCGGAGCGCCGGGATGGGAGTTCTGAAAAATCATGAGTGTTTGAAAAATTTTCCGGAGTGGTCCCGGACAGCCGGGACGGGGGGCTGTTATCCCGGAGCGCCGGGATGGGGGTTCTGAAAAAATAGTGGGTATTTGAAAAATTTTCCGGAGTGGCTCAACGGTAGAGCGGGTGGCTGTTAACCACTAGGTTGGGGGTTCAAATCCCTCCTCCGGAGCAAAGACCGAGGCTTCAGGTAACATTTCCTGAAGCCTTTTCAATTTCGTTATTATGCCTTACTTTCTCTACATTCTGTTTTCACCAAAATTA
>MVCZ01000118.1 GCA_002049825.1 Candidatus Zhuqueibacterota bacterium 4484_188 | reverse complement strand
TTCGGGCACAGCGGCGCTCTTCCGCAAATTTTGCTGAAAGCCGGGTATGAAATGTATATTCACTGGCGCCCGCTGGAATCCGAGTTCGATTATCCCGGCGACCTCTACCGCTGGCGCGGCGTGGACGGTTCGGAAATTCTCAGTTACCGAATCGCACTAGGTCCCTACCACAGTGAGTTCGAAAATATGAAGCAACGTTTGCAGCAAGGCGTGGCGCTTGCCCTGCAGATGAACCGGGATGTGCCGGTATTCTGGGGAATTGGCGACCACGGCGGGAAAAAGAAAACCGGGTGGAAATCATTCACAGCACCCCGGAACGCTTCTACCGGGCGGTGAAAGATTTGCAGGAACAGGCGCCGGTGGTGGAAGGTGGTCTGCAAAGGTCGTTTACCGGGTGTTATACTTCGCTGTCCAGGCTGAAACGAGCGGCGCAGCGCAACCTGCAAACCCTGGTGCAAACCGAAGCGCTTTGCACGGCAAGCTGGTGGGCGCTCGGTCAGCCTTTTCCCGAAGAAGAACTGAACCATGCCTGGCGGGATCATTTGTTCAACGATTTTCACGATGTGCTGCCCGGCTCCTGTATCGAGCCGGCGGAGCGGGACGCACTGGAAATTTACGGCAAATCTGGGCAAATTCTTCGGCGGCTTCGTTTAGCCGCCGCCACCGCTTTTAACCGCGGAGAATACCAGTCGGCGGAGATTCCCCTGACCGTGCTGAATGCCAATCCCGCCCTGACCCGCGTTCCGGTGGAAGCGGAATTTATGCTTTCCCACCGTCCTAAGTGGAGCGGCAAGTGGCATGTGCAATTGCAGGATTTGTCCGGAAACCCGATTGTCTGCCAGGAGGAACAGCCGGAAGCTTTACTGCCCTTTAACGGCTGGCGGCGGAAAATCTGTTTCATGGCGGACTTGCCGGGGATCGGGGCAAAAAATTTCCGGCTGAAAGCGGTGGAAGGAGCAACACGACAGTCTCCCTGCCGGACAGCCCTGAATTTTGAACCGGATGAAACAACGGGTCTGGTGCGGCAACTCTTTGACCACCGGGGAGAACCGTTGCTAAGTGGCTTGCTGGCAAAACCAATCGTAGTGGAGGACCTGGGGGATAGCTGGGGAACGAACTGTTGGGCGTACCGCAAAGTGGTGGGTGAATTTCAGCCGGATTCCCGGAGCATCCGATTAATTGAAAAAGGACCGGTGCGGAACATCTGGCAGTCAATTCATCATTTTCATCACAGCAAAATTATCATCGACACCATCGGGTATGCCGACTGGCAGGTACTGGAGATTCGTTTACGGATTCACTGGAACGAGGAAAGAAAGCGGCTGAAATTGTCCATTCCCACCCGCTTTAAACAGGGCGATGTCCGCTGCGAGATTCCCGGCGGTGTCATCGACCGTCCGGCAGACGGGCAGGAACATGTTCACGGACGCTGGCTGATGCTTGCAGACAGCGAAACCGCCCTGGCAGTGGTACATACCGGCTTGCACGGTTTTGATTGCCACGACGGCGAAATTCGGTTGTCGGTGTTGCGCAGCGCAGCGTACTGCCACGAACAGGGTTTCAAAATTGCCAAATACCCCGCCCGCAAATTTATGGACCAGGGCGTGCACCAAATCCGGCTGTTAGTCGTAACCGGAAAAGCAAATGAATTGCCGATGCGCCTGCCGGGACTGGCGGACTGGCTGGATTCCCCGCCGGCGGTTTATGCACATTTGCCCATCGGTTCGATGACCAAAACAGATGATATTCCCTACCCGGAGATTCTTTCGGGGGAAAGCAAAGAATTTCTGCCCCGGTTACCGCAGAATCTCCGGTTATCAGCCTGCAAACCCTCGGCTGACCGGAAGAAAATTATTCTGCGGCTCCAGGAGATTGCAGGAAAATCCGCTGCCGTTGAGCTTCGTCTCAATTATCCGGAATCCCGCTATTCCTGCAAATTCAAACCGTACGAAATAAAAACGGTGGCTGTCGACAGAGCCGGGGGGTGGAAAGAGGTGGATTTGATTGATGAGTAGGTTCTTGCTCCACAAAACTAAAGTTTGGTGTTGTCTCAAAAAGTTCTATTGGATTAACGCCATGCTTTAGTATGGTGCAAATAATCCCGAAAGGTCTTTTTATTATACAGCCCACGAAACACACGAAATACACGAAAAAATGAATCAATGATTGTTCAGGAGATGAACGAAGTTTCAATTGGTGGCAAAATAATTACAGGCAAAATGATTAAAACTAATTTGTTGTACTAATAAAAATATTATTGGCTTACTATAAACCGTTTTCAGTACCATAGGCATAGATAGGAACCGCTTCGCGGCGGGAAAAGCAAGGTGTTGTCTCAAAAAAGTATTGAGTAAACACAGTACCATAGGCATAGATAGGAACCGCTTCGCGGCGGGAAAAGCAAGGTGTTGTCTCAAAAAAGTATTGAGTAAACACCCGGATTCATCCGGGTGAACGTATTCATTTTTGATATGATCATTTTTGATATGATCGTAAATTTTAAGAAACAACATAATCAAACATACCGCACCTACGGCGCTATTTTTGATGTGGGGCGTGTTGCTATAAACATTTTGCTCCTAACGGAGCCGTTCTTTTTCATTGATAAATCTTAGCCCTGTTAAGGGCAAAATGTATATAGCAACCGGTGTCCTTAAAAGAATACAAGCGCCGTAGGTGCGATATGTCCATATTTGCAGCACACGAAATACACGAAAAGATGAAACACTGATTGTTTAGGAGATGAACAAAGTTTCAATTGGTGGCAAAATAATTAAAACTATAATTTTTTCTCATCAGTGTGAATCAGTGACAATCAGTGGCGGTAAAAAAATGCTTGATTGTTCAGGAGATGAACGAGGCAGTCGTGGGTGTCGGAATGATTCCTGATTTCGTCATGTTGATTCCGGCTCGCATTTGAATTTTCGCAGATGCTTCTTGCGCAGAGGCAACAATTTAATTTTCCGCTTGCTGGCAAACAAGCTTCGATATGTTTATAAAATTTTTATCAAAGACAAAATAAAATTTGACTTTTCGATTTCAAATGATTACATTTTTTTAGTTTCATTGAGATACGCGCAAATACTTTAGTCTTTAACATAGATTTTGTTCAAGTTCCAGTTCAGATTTGTTAAATGAAATATCTGGTAAAATTAGTTTAAATGGTCTTTTGTAATTCTTATAATTCCATATGTTTTTTATATATGTTCATTAGACACTTATACAACAATAATAAAATAAGGAGAAAAAAATGTATAACAAAATTTCTATTCCGAGAAGGGAATTTTTTAAGTCATTAGGAATTATATTCGGATTACCTTTTTTATCACAGCTTGGGTTTTCTTGTTCAAAAAGTCCTACTGATAATGAGAAAAATTTATCTCAACAGATTGAAAAGGCTATAAGACAACTACCAACCTATAAGGTAAAAGAAAGTGATATAACGAATGATTTATGTGTAATACCTTCTTCAGTTGTTCTATCAGCGCAAGATAAGGCCTTTGGAGTTTTTAGATTAGTTATAATTAAAAGAAAATGTTTTCTTGAATATATTTCATTAAACTTAGAAAAAAAGAACGAATCAAATATATTTGTTAAAGGTCTCTCCAAAGGCGATATTCTTGTTTATAATCCGAAAGCATCGATTCAAAAACTTGCATCGGTTAATCGAAAAATATTAAAAGAACACTTTATTAAAAAGAATTAGAGGAGACTAATAATGAACGCTGGTTCCATTATGTGGAATGATACTGTTGTTATTGATATTGATAAATGTGTGCGTTGCGGAGCATGTGTGCCTGAATGCCCAGCTGAAGCTATATATAATTGTTCGAATTGTTCACCTGAATGTTATATTGTTGATCAAGAAAAATGTCATAACTTTGATAAAAGTGAATGTCAGTATATTTGTCGCGACATATGTCCCGTTGAAGCTATCCATAAAAGGCAACTTTAATATCTAAGTTTTTAGCGTAAATATAATTAAAATATTTATAAGAGGAGATTCTTATGTTATCTGTCTTGCGAGCAATTATAATATTTACCCTTATCAATTTTTTTTCTAATACTATTCTTTTAGCACAAAAAGACAATGAAATTAAAAATAACAATGACAAAGAAGATATAACTATTACTTTTGTATTACGAGCTCAGGCGGTTGCGACAGTATATAATCCACCATTGAAATTAATTGAGAGAATAGTAAAAGAATCATCACTAGCGAAGATTAATGTTGAAAGTGGTTCTGATAATGGTCTTAATCTTGAGGCATACTTTGTTTTTAAAAACATGAACTCATTCATTAATTGGCAGGAAAGTAAAGAATTAAAAGAAATTTTTAATGGATTAGAGAGTATAGGCATACGAAGTGTTAAAAAAAGTATTTCAGTAAATAAGAACCCTAACGCCAACTTATTTAAATAAATAAAATTAATTTATGAATGGCTGAAGCAGTTATCCATATTACGCAATCGGATAAGAGCACCTGGATTATCAAGGTGGTCATTCAACAAATACTTTTTATGAACACCCTGCTTTAGCAGGGTGGCTTAAAACTGAAGTGATTTCAAATGAACCGCTTCCCACAGAGTGGTGCCTTACGGCAAGCGGTTTCCAGGTCTCGATTTGTTTCATCCATTCGCACAACGGGTGAAATTACTTCCGGAACCTCTTGCATGAAATAGATGAAGATATTTGTATCCAGGAAAAATTTATTCATGCCTATCCCACTCACTTCTCGATTTTCTCTGGTATTTCAATGGGTCGATTTTGGTGTCTTTTAATAAACCGCGGGCTTTTTTCAAAACACCAAGATTAATTTTATGAATGGGAAACTTTTCCTCCGGAATTTCAAGCTTGACATATTTATCGCTTATTTCTTTTATTGCGCTTCTGGGTAAAGTAATAATCGCCATCTCATCTTCTCCATCTTTCTTATCTAATATAAGTAATAAAAGTAAAAAATCAAATCCGGATTTCCCCGTTAAATCCCCGGTATTTATTTTTAAAACGGTTACCTGAGGGTAGAATCCGGTAAAAATTGTTCTGCTCAACTGTTTGCATTCACTTTTTTCTGAAGTAAATTAAAAAGGCGTTCTGTTTGAGCCCTGTTAAATCTGAAAAGAAATTGTAAAAAGGAATACAATCAATGATTCGGCTTAGTATTTGGCTCGCCTTGATATTGACCTTTGTTACCACCTGTTTGTCCCGGGAAACACTTCAAATTCCCGACACCGGCTGGCGGCTGTTGCCCGACACGGCGGCTGCTTGGCAAAATGACCGGATTTACCTGCCGGAAGAAGTCGATTTACAAAAGCTGCCCGTCAATCCACCGACCGGCGGGTGGGCGGTGCTGAATAATGCTGCCGGAATTGAAGTTAAATTACCGGCGACAGTGGAGCAGTATTTCTGGAGAAAATTCGGCTGGCGTAGGTACCATGACGAGTACTATTTTGAAAACGAGGATGCCCAGGTGAAAAACGGCGGTTACCGGGGCGTTTCCTGGTGGTGGCGCGAAATCGAAGTTCCGAAAAGCTTCCGCGGCAAGAAAGTGATTCTGCATATTCGCGGGGCGCGGTTACGAGCCGAAGTTTATCTCAACCGCAGACTGGTCGGCTACAATATTATCAACGAGACCGGCTTTACCTGCGTTGTGAGCGAAGCGCTCCGGGCGGGTGAAAGGAATTTGCTGGCAATCCGCATTACCAATCCCGGCGGGCGCTTCGACTGGCTGGACACCAAACTAATGTCCTGGGGCGAACGCCGGTTTCACGCCAGCCACGGCTTTGGTGGGTTAGACCGGGGACTTTTTTTCACTGCTCACGATTCCTGTTTTATCGAGGATTGCTGGGTGTTAAATACCCCGCAAATCAGAAAGATAAAAGGATGTGTGAAAATTCAGAACAGTAGTCGCCGGTTGCTGCAAGGTGAACTCCGGTTCGAAGTCAGAAACCCAAACCATAAAAACCAAGTCTGTTCAACGACCAGGCGATCCGTTCAAATTAAACCACTCGGTAAAATTCAGATCGAGGAAGAGATAGATTATCCGGAAGCAAAATTATGGGATTTGCAGCATCCCGAATTGTA
>MVCZ01000117.1 GCA_002049825.1 Candidatus Zhuqueibacterota bacterium 4484_188 | reverse complement strand
AAATTGAAAAAGCTCCCGAATGGAAGCTCTTCGTTGTAGCGCGTACGGGATTCGAACCCGTGTTACCGGCGTGAGAGGCCGGCGTCCTAAACCCCTAGACGAACGCGCCGAACAATTTTAATCTGCTTCAAAAAGCAGCGTAAATTTAGTAAGAACCTCTACTCAACACAACCAAAAATTGAATCCGGGGCAAACCCAAAAAAGCACGCCCGGAGGGAGTCGAACCCCCAACCCCCGGATCCGAAGTCCGGTGCTCTATCCAATTGAGCTACGGGCGCTAAAAATGAAGGTTAAAGATAAAAGATTAATTGATTTGTGCTCCAGATTTTAATGATTACCACTTTCTTTAATCCCTTATCTTTACTCTTCATTTTTAGTGCGCGGAGAGGGACTCGAACCCTCACACCTTTTCAGGCACCAGATCCTAAGTCTGGCGCGTCTGCCAATTCCGCCATCCGCGCTGCTAAAATCGGCTCAAAATTTATAAGAAAATTGCTTCGGTTGCAATGTCCTTTTGCCTTATTTAGCGAAGCAGCTTTCTAAAAGCAACTTTCCATATTTGAAGTGTACTCTCGGCATCTTCTTTATTCCAAAAGAGTAAACGACCACGTTCACTCAGGAACAACCCTTTTTCGTATATATAATCGGGAAGTTGTTCATTCCAATTTTCACTATTTTCAATCGCCAGAATAGAAACAACCGTCTCCAGCATTTTCTCAACCTCTTCCACCATCCCTTGCGGAAATTTCATATCATCGAAGCTATCCCGGTTCGACACCATTAAAACGCCGATGATGTGGGGCAAAATGGAATTCAGTAATAGTTTTTCTACTTTTAACTCGGGACTGATTACATAAAACAAAACCACTAATTGGGGAGCAAGTTCCAAACGATATACCGGAAAATCGAACGTATCGGTATAACCCAAAGATAAACCTTTGCTCAGGTCTTCAAAAATTCGCTGATTTTGTGCCAGTACCAGGGTTTCTAATATTCTCATCGTTAGAGAGTCTCCAGAAACTTCCGAATTTTTTTCCCATCTTCCTCCGAAATCGGCATCGTTTGATAAATTAGTTCTCCTCTGGTATTATCACCTAATTTTTCAACTTCAGATTGATTATCTCCCGGAAGGGGTTCAGGTTTCGGAACTTCTTTCTTTCCAAAAAGCTGTGAAATCGAATGAAACAACCGATTAATTCCTCCTTTTTGGACTATCTTTTTTTCTTGTTTTTCCTGCTCCTTGTATGGGACGAGGTAGCCATCCCGAATGAGTTCATTCATATTTTTTAGTAAATCCAAATTATCAGCATCAGAAGCAAATATCAGATCAAACAGTGTTTTGGAACTTTTACATTGCCCGAGAAGGTAGAGCTTTAAATCATTCATTTCCTTTTTGTCCGGAGATGATGAAGCAGCAAATTCATTACAAGAGTCAGGAATCAATCGGAGATACTCATCTTGTGCCTTTAGATTCTGAAACAGTTCTATCAGTAGCTCATTATGGTTCATATCCAGGCTGTCCGGAAAGTCTACCCGGGTAAAGCGAACGGTAAATTCCCCTTTCTTTAACCCGAGTAATTTGAATAACGTCGCCAGACTTTCTAAATCTCTCAATTTGGCTTTAATTACTTTCCCCCGGCGGAAATAAACATGTGCGGTTTGCCCTTGATAGGATATTTCCAAATCGGCATCTTTATGGCTTGTTTCCACCATTTGAATCAGATCAATCAAATTAAATTCTTCCAGGTTTCCCTGCCACTGTTGCCCCCCGATACCTACACTTGTTTCCTGAACGGAATCAGCAATCTGATTGAGCTGAAGAAAAAATTCAATTTTCGATAGTGGAATTTGGATGAGGTTTGCTATTGGTTTATCGAGAACCGGAACCAGGTCTTGTCCTTTTTTCACCACTGCAATAACAGGTAGATAATCCAGGTTGTTTTTCCTGAGTGTGGTGAACAGTTTTTCCAGCGATAAAGCATCTGTCGGCCAGATAATAAGCATATCAATAAAATCTTCTTTACAAATCCGTATAACATCAGTCAGCGCATCCGCCCGATGGTAGATATACTTTTTTCCTTTCAACGCATGTACAATTTCTTCTTCGTATTGATTGTCCAACAGATACACTAAAATATCAAGCATAACGAGTCGTTCCATCAAGTGGTTTTTTACGGAAAGTAATTTTTCAAATGATAAAACAATTCCCGAATCGATGCGAAATCATTTACATCAAGTGGCATTAATTCAAGTTCCTTTGGAATTTCAAGTTTCGTCTTGATCTCCCGCATGAAAGTGGTAGAATCTTCCGGTATATGAATCACCGCGAACACAACCGGCACCGAATAAGTGGTCAGAAATTGATATATCAAATATTTCAAATATTCATATTTATCGGTTTTTTGTGCGTCGATGATAAAAACAGAAGCCAACATATTCCCGGCAAGTTTTTGCATGATCTTCTGAAAATGAGCATCAATAGAAATCCCAATGACATGTAATCGCAAATCCGAAGCAAGTTGAACCTGGGTCAGATCAACCGACTCAACGGTTTTTACCTGCGTATTTTGCACCGCTGCCAATGTTTGAATGAGCTGAGATTTTTCCGGTCCGGGAAAAGCGAACAGAAGCAATCGTCCTTCTTTCATGCCGGAGCTAAAAAGATGATTTTTAATATAATGAATATCTTCGTCGGAAAACCCCTCCGCCGTGCGCTCCTTCTCACTGACCATTAGCAGCTTACGTTCAAGAAGACTATCCGTTAACCTGATAGTAAACAACAACCCGAACGGGCTTTGGGCAATTACGCTACGGAAATTTTTTTGTTTTTCGATTAACTGAAAAAGCCGTTGCTCGTTGGTTTCAATTGAGTTTTCATTCTTATGATTCGCTATTTCCAATATCGGATAGTTGTTTCCAAACTTCGCCAAGAACTTTTTTAATTCCTGCGATTCCAATTCCGCCTCGGCCAGGAGCGCAAATGTGGATGCTCCTATCGTGCACACCTCCTGACTTTTTTGATATGACCGCATTCGGAATTTACCATTTTGCCGCCAGAGTACATCAAGAATTGCCTCCACACCTTGTTTCCCGGGAGATACCGCCTCCACAATTTGTCCCTGAAAAAGCCGTATTTTCGCCAGCCAATCCTCATCATGAATTTTTATAATTAAGTTTTTCCCTTCCACTATACTTTTTAGTAGAAGTTCTTTGAGGTCAATATTTTCTACACTTCCTTTGGTCACATGTTTGATAATTCGGTTTTTTAATTCATTTTGCCGGTACCGGAGCATTTCGAAAATTTGAAAAAGAACTTTTTCTTCTCCGTCTCGCAAATCAATTACCTGCACCGCGCCCCTTTGATAAAGCCGAATCCGATCCGCTGAATCAATCTGTTCACCATAAATGAGTGTGGGGTACTCCCTCATAAAGCGCAAATCATCTATCATGAGGTGCAGCCATTCATACCCAATAAAAATCGCGCTGGGGGTAGAGTGTTTCTCTAAAAATATATACTTTATTTGTTTACGAAGCAATTTTTTTCCGTCTTATTTATTTTCGGGTTATTTTCCCGAAAAATTAAAAAATTGAAATAATATTTCATAAATTGCTATTCCATAAGCAATGGTGACATTTAATGATTGCTTACTTCCAAACATTGGTATCTCAACACTAAGATCAGCCTGATCGAGAATATCGTCCCGCACGCCAAACACCTCATTGCCAACTATTAGGCAAGCGGGGAACTCATAATTCACAGCGTGGAAAGGCTTGCTCAGCGAAGTGTGTTCCAGGACGACAATTTTAACGCCCTGCTGTTTGAGCTTTTTTATTACCGGAAGCGGGTCACTTTCATACTCCCAGGGGACGGTGTCTACCGCTCCCAGCGCGGTCTTGTCAATTTCCCGCCGCGGCGGGTAGCCGGTAATCCCGGTTAAAAACAATTTTTTAAGCCGAACCCCATCAGAAGTTCGGAAAATAGACCCAACATTATACAGGCTTCTCACATTGTCCAACAATGCATAAATGGGAAACCGTTCTACCGATTTCATATTTTCCGGGGCAATTCTCCGGGCAGAGATTTCTTCAAAAGTCAACCTTCTCATGTTCGCTCTAATTTTGCTACTGTTTCAATGTGATAGGTATGGGGAAACATATCCACCGGTTGAACCTTTACCAACCGGTATTCCCCGGCTAATATTTTTAGGTCCCGCGCCATGGTTGTCGGATTACACGAAACGTATACGATGGTTTGCGTATTTGTCTGCAGAATCATCTTCACCACATCGGGATGCATACCTGAACGCGGAGGGTCGCACACAATGACATCCGGCTTCTCCCGTATTTCCGATAGATTTGTCCTGATATCTCCCGAAACAAACTCGCAATTACTCACCCCGTTTTTCCGGCAATTCCGATAGGCATCTTGTACTGCCCGGTCGACCAGTTCGAAACCGACCACCCGTTTAGCTTTTTCGGAGAGAAAGAGTCCGATGGTTCCGGTTCCGGAGTAAAGATCCCAAATTAATTTGGATCCGTCTTCTACATACTCCTGCACGGTTTGAAACAGATTCAGTGCCTGCAATGGGTTTGTCTGGAAAAAGGAATTGGCGGATATTTCGAAACCAAAATGACCTAATTTTTCTTTCAGGGCTTTTTCGCCAAAGAGTAATCTTTCGTCTTCCCCGAAAGCAATTTGCGCAACACGCGGATTCACCGTATTTATAACACTGACAATACCGGGAATTTTTTGAGTTAACAATTCGGTATACTGGCGGAGTTCTTGTTCCGCCGGCGCTCCGGCGAAAATACTCCTGCGAAAAATTCAATATCTCGTTCATCACTTCATCCTGCAGCCAGCAGGTATCGATTTGCATTACGCGGTCGAACGCACCAGGCACATGCAAGCCAATCGCAAAGTCTTTTATATTGGCAGGATCAGACAATTCTTCGGAGGATAACCATCCAGCAAACCAATATGTTGCAAGCTTTCAACAACCTGTTCCCTTTTGAAGGACAATTGTTGCGCATAATCCAGGTTTTGCCACTTACAGCCGCCGCAACTGCCAAAATGTTCACAGGGAGCTTTTTTTCGCAATGGTGACGGTTCAAGTAGTTTTAAAACCCGTGCTTCGAGGTAATTTCTCTTTACCCGGCGAATCCGCACCAGCACACGGTCTCCGGGAATAACACGATCAACAAAAATAATCTTTCCCTGGGAATGACCAATTCCCTTGCCGCCGAATGCCAGCTTATCAATAGTAATTTCTAACTGCTGTTTTTTCCTCATTTTCATTTTTTTATGAAATTACAAAGCAAGCGGGAATGAATCAATAAAAAATGCAGAACAGTTGCGGCAATTTTTATAGCAAGCTGTATTTCCCCGAAATACAAATTGCCGGTTGCTCCCAATTTAATTGACAGATGTCGATTTGGCGAGAAATATTCCGGAATAAAGTGAGATGAATGAGGATTGAATTTCCCCACTCATCTCAAAATTAATTTCGGAGAGAATTATGCTGAAACCCCTTCAGTAGTTTCCTCATACTTATGGTTAAGTTGCGCCTCATAGGCGGCGAGGTCTAATAAACCGTGACCAGAGAGATTAAACAGGATCACCTTTTCTTTTCCTTCTTCGCGTGCCTGGCGAGCTTGTTGAATGCGTGTCCCGATTCCGGAGCAGGAATAATTCCCTCGGTTTTCGCAAAGAGCAAAGCACCCTGGTAAATCTCGGACTGATCGAAGGCACGGGCGGAAATCAAACTGTTCCTTAGCAACCCACTTACCAGCGGTGCAGCGCCATGGTAGCGCAATCCACCGGCATGAATTGCCGGCGGAATAAAATCGTGACCCAGCGTATACATTTTCATAAGCGGTGTCATCCCTGCCGTATCACCAAAATCATATTCGTAATTTCCTTCGGTCAGGGTAGGACATGCTTTCGGCTCTGCGGCAATGAGTTCCAGCTTTCTCCTTGTCCCGGAGAAATGGAAAAGCCAGACCGGAGAAATTACTCCCGCCGCCATGACACCCGATAATGACGTCAGGATAGTCCCCGGCTAATTCCATCTGCTTTTTGGCTTCCAGACCGATTACCGTTTGATGAAGCAGAACATGATTGAGCACGCTGCCCAGGGAATATTTGGTATCGTCACGCTGAACAGCTTCTTCGATCGCTTCCGAGATAGCAATTCCCAGGCTGCCGGTACACTGCGGGTCTTGCGCCAGAATTTTTCTCCCTGCCTGTGTCCGGTCGGACGGAGAAGGATAAACCTCTGCACCGTACAGATTCATAATAGTTTTACGATAGGGCTTTTGTTCAAAACTGATCCGCACCATATAAACCGTGCATTCCATATCAAAAAGAGAACAGGCGTACGCCAGGGAACTGCCCCATTGTCCGGCGCCGGTTTCGGTTACCAATTTTTTCGTTCCCTCCATTTTGTTGTAATAAGCCTGGGCAATGGCTGTGTTCGGTTTATGACTTCCCGTGGGAGATGCCCCCTCATATTTATAATAAATTTTTGCCGGCGTTTTGAGCGCTTGCTCTAAATAAGTTGCCCGAATCAGAGGTGTCGGGCGGTAGATTTGATACGCCTGGCGAACAGGATCGGGAATGGGAATTTCTTTTTGGGAACTCATTTCCTGCTCAATTAACGACTTAGGGAAAATCGGCAACAAATCTGTCGGTGAAATCGGTTTTTTTGTCGCAGGATGTAAAGGCGGTTCCATGGTATAGGGTAAATCTGCTGCAATATTGTAATAATAGTCAGGCATTTGTTTTTCGCTTAAAATAATTTTCTTTTCCATTTTATTCTCCTTTTATTAAACAAAAAACCCGCTGAGAACTCAAGCAGCGGGTAAATATATTTATAGAAATCGGTTTATCACAGAAAATTCAAATTACCCACCGCCAATCGGTTTATCACAGAAAATTCAAATTACCCACCGCCAATGAAGGTGCCACCACCAGAACAGATTTTTTTGTAATTTGAAATGAAACATTTACCGAACCCTTAAAATTTTGACAAAGATATCCGATACGGCATAAAAATACAACCCATTTTTCAAAATTTTTTTTACCTGAACTTTTCCAAATCAATTAGATGTCACAGGAAGCTTCAAAAACATCTTGATTTAATTATGTAGGATTCTTATCTTTGCTCTGCTTTTTAAGCGGGTTTAT
>MVCZ01000001.1 GCA_002049825.1 Candidatus Zhuqueibacterota bacterium 4484_188 | reverse complement strand
TTGTTTCTTCGCTCACGGTATCCGGTTTTTTCTCCTCCCCCACCAAAACCCATCAAATTTAACTAATAAGTGAATTGAAACAAAGTAGAATCGTGATAAAAATGTATAAACTCACTGACGGGTGGGCAATACTGTCATTCCCGCACGTATTTAGCGGCCTGCCTGCTGCAGGCAGGGAATCCACTATATTGCATAATTAGATTCCCGATAATCCCGGAAAGCCGGGACGGGAATGACATTCTATGGAAGTTCAATCCGTCAGTGAGGTTATACATAAAAATGTATGAACTCAGGTATGACCGGAATGAATTACGACCGCCTGCCTGTGAAGTTATCCAATTTTCTGTTAAACCATACTGATGGATGGAAAAGACGAAATTCATTGTCATTTCGAACGAAGTGAGATCTACGATTCGTAGAAAATCTTTAAACTATAAAAAATAAAAGTTTTCTCGTCGCAGGCTCCTCGAAATGACAATTTAACATCCACCCGTCAGTGAAGTTTAACAATTTTCTTGGAAATTTACTTGACTAAAAATATTTTGTCTACTAAATTGAAAAATGTAAGCGTTTACATTAGTGTTTCTTTTCTTATAAGATAAGATTATGATCTGTTATTACATGCACCTGAGAATTAAATTTACCTGGATTTTTTTCCTGATTTCCGCCGTTCTTTTCCTCACCTGTAAATCGTCTACTCAACGGTCTACGGAAATTACTTTTTGGGGAATGGGCTCGGAGGGCGAGGTAGTACAAACGCTTTTACCTGAGTTTGAACAGCAAAATCCGGGCATTCGGGTCAAAGTTCAAATGATACCGTGGACGGCAGCGCAAGAAAAACTGATCACGGCCTATGCCAGCGAAAATTTGCCGGATGCTTTTCAGTTGGGAAACACCTGGATACCGCAGTTTGTTGCACTTAATGCGATTGAAAAACTGGACGGCCGAATTGCCCAGAGCCGGACAATACACCCGAATAATTATTTTTCGGGCATTTGGAACACCAATATTATCAACCAATCGCTTTACGGCATTCCCTGGTATATCGATACCAGAGTTTTGTTTTACCGAACAGATATTTTGAAAAAGGCAAATTTTCAGGTTCCCCCGAAGACCTGGGATGAGTTATACCGTTTGTCCAAGCAGATACGAATTCTCCAAGGGGATAGAGATGAATATGCCATCTACCTCCCGACAAATGAATGGGCAACCTTTGTCATCTTTAGTCTGCAAGCCGGCGCCCAATTACTGAAAGAAGATAATTGCTACGGAAATTTCAATTCTCCGGAATTCAAAAAGGCATTTCGTTTTCTCATCCGGTTTCATCGGGAAAAGCTGGCACCCATCGGCATTAGCCAGGTATCCAACGTTTACCAGGCATTTGCCGACGGCTATTTTGCCATGTACATCTCCGGACCATGGAATGTGAAAGAATTTAAGCGCTGGATGAAAGACACGCTTGCGGACGAATGGATGACCGCGCCGTTACCGGCACCGGATGAACACTATCCGGGCGTATCGCTTGCCGGTGGTTCCAGCCTGGTTATGTCACAGAAATCCCGCCACAAAAAAGCGGTGTGGAAATTTTTCGAATATTTGTCCGATCCCACCGTGCAAATCAAATTTTTCCGATTATCCAGTGATTTACCGGCGGTCCGTTCTGCCTGGCAGGACACCCTGTTGCAAAATGACCCTTACATGAAAGCCTTTTACGAACAGTTCCACCATGTGGTGGCAACACCAAAGATTGCCGAATGGGAGCAGATCGCCTTTTCAAAAATCCAGCAATATGCCGAAATGGCTGCCCGGGGAGTGCTGACGGTTGATGAAGCGCTCCGGCGATTAGATACAGATGTCGATCGGATTTTAGAAAAGAGGCGATGGCTGCTACACAAACAGTAACCCGGTTTCCTGAGAGGAATATCCGAAAATGAAACCCCGTACTTCCGCTGCGTATTTTTTTCTGACACCGGCTTTGAGCGCAATCTTTGTCTTCTTTTTTGTGCCGGTTCTCGCTGCGCTGGTCATCAGCTTTACCGATTTTGATATCTACGCCCTGGGAAATTGGGCCAATTCCCGTTTTATCGGGTTTCATAATTACTTCAGTTTACTGAAAGACCCGCTTTTCTGGAAAGCGCTCAAAAATACCTTTTATTTTGTTTTGGTTGCCGGTCCGCTATCGGTAGCTATTTCCCTCTCGGCTGCTCTGGTGTTGAATTCAAAACTGGTGCGATTGAAAAGCCTGTTTCGGCTGATCTATTTTTTACCAGTGGTCACCACCCTGGTAGCGGTAGCCATTGTCTGGCGTTTTATTTACCACCCCCGGTTTGGAGTGCTGAATTATTTGCTTGGCTTTATTGGAATTCGCCCCATTGACTGGCTGGGCGATCCCCACTGGGCAATGCCGGCAATTATCCTCATGTCGGTTTGGAAAAATTTCGGCTACAACATGATCATTTTCATCGCCGGTTTGCAGAATATCCCTGAATATCTGTATGAAGCCGCGGTCATTGAAGGGGCAACCCGGTGGCAGCAATTCCGGGCGATCACCTTGCCTATGCTGGCTCCCACTACGCTTTTTGTCAGCATCATCACGGTCATTGGGTTTTTCCAATTATTCGCCGAGCCCTATATCATGACCCAGGGGGGACCGTTAAACAGCACCCTCAGCGTTGTCCAATACATGTACCGCGCGGGATTTCGCTGGTGGAATATGGGATATTCGGCTTCAATTGCCTTTGTCTTATTCGTCATAATATTTATCGGAACCCTTATTCAATTAAAGGTGCAGAGAGGAACCGATGACTAAAAAATGGCTAATGCATATTCTTTTACTAATTGGGGGTTTATTCACCCTTATACCTTTCATTTGGATGTTGTCTGCCGCATTCATGCAGGATGGCCATGCCAGCGTATTTCCGCCACGATTTTTCCCCGACCAGGTGACCCTGGTGCAATTTCAGCACCTCTTTTCCCATCTTTCCATCGGTAGAAATTTCCTGAACAGTTTTTTATTGTCTACATTGGTCACTCTCATCTCGCTGTTCTTTAATTCCATGGCGGGATACGCCTTTGCTAAATATCGCTTCAGGGGAAAAAATTTTCTGTTTAACCTGTTATTAAGTTCAATGATTATTCCAGCCCAGGTGACTATGTTGCCGCTGTTTTTGATGCTGAAATCCCTGGGACTGATAAATACTTACCTGGCGATTATTATTCCTGGAATGGCAAATATATTTGGGATTTTCCTGATTCGGCAGTACGCCCTTTCCATTCCCGACAGCCTGATTGAAGCGGCGCGCATTGATGGTGCCTCGGATTTTCAGATTTACCGGCGTATCATTTTACCGCTCTGCCTGCCCATCCTGGTCACATTGGCCATCTTCACTTTTATGAGCACCTGGAACGATTTCCTCTGGCCACTTATTGCGTTAACCGATAATTCCATGTACACCCTGCCGGTGGCGTTGGCAAATCTGATGGGAGAGCACACCAAAGACCCTGAACTGATGATGGCGGGATCGGTGATTACAATTCTACCGGTAGTAATTGTATTTTTGGCTCTGCAGAAATATTACATCAGAGGCATAATGATGGGCAGCGTAAAAGGATGAGTGTTTTACTTCCGGTGCAAATCAGAGAAATGGCTTTTCCCTTCCCGGCAGAGATATTAAATGTCTTGTGTGTTTAAGGAATAGGGTGAAATACCCACATCAACAATCGAATTCAAAAAAATGAAAAATCGCAAAAAAGTTCTTGACAAAAAGATTTTAGCAGCATATATTTATTTCAAAATGGAAGCGTTTACATTAATAGCTTAATAATTGCTTGAATATATTGTCTAAATGAAGATAAAACGTTTACAAAAATAATTTTTAAATGAAAATTAATATCAATGAAATAGCCAAAAAAGCCGGTGTCTCTATCGCCACTGTCTCGCGGGCACTGAATTCCAGTGGGTCGGTGAAACCAGAAACGCGCCGCCGGATTCAGGAATTAGCCCGGGAATACCATTATAGACCGCATCCCTTTGCCCGGGGGTTGTCCAAAAGAAAAACGGATACAATCGGTGTCATTTTACCTGAACTCAATGATGAATTCTTTATGGATATTATTCATGGGGTGGATGAAGAAGCATATCGTGCTAACAAATACGTGATGATTTCCAGTTCTCACAGTCGCCGTGATATTATCGAAACACTGGTCGAATTTATGGGAAGTGGAAGGGTGGATGGCATGATCCTGATGGTTCCGCAGCTTCAAAACGAGGTTGCTGAACTTATTCGTAACAGCAAACGACCGGTTGTTTTGATGAATATCAGTCGGAACATAGAGAACGTAGTGAGTTTTAATATTGATAATTATCAGGGCGCTTTCACGATAGTAGAACACCTGATTCAAAAACATGGGTATAAAAACATTGGCATGATTCTTGGCCCGGAAGGCAACTGGGATGCCGCCGAACGGTATCGCGGATTTCGCGATGCCTTGGCCCAGTATAGTATTCCGTTGAAAGAAAATCTGATTGTACAGGGGAGCTTTACCGCCCAATCCGGTTATTACGGTTTTGGGCGACTGATGAGTCAGAAAGAAAAACCCGAAGCAATTTTTGCTGCTAACGATATGATGGCTGTTGGGATTTACCAGGCGGCGCGTGAAGTTAATCTGAGTATCCCTCATGATGTGGCTGTGGTGGGCTTTGACGATATTTACCTGAGCAAACTGCTCACTCCCCGGCTCACCACCATGCATGTACCGATTTTTGAATTGGGAAGCAAAGCTATTCGTTATCTGTTTAAAATGATCGAGGACCCAGAGACATTCAAAAAACCGTATCGCGAAGATTTAACTACCGGTCTGATGATCGGACGATCATGCGGGTGTGATAATAACAACAGTCAGCACAATTTTTTCTAATTCATTTCACCTAATTCATTAAAAGGAGGACTTAGTCATGAAGCAACTAATTACTGTAATGGCAGCAATAGTATTGGTGCTGACATTTACTGGTAATGGAATCAGCGGCAACAGCCATGTTGACTCCCCGTTACTGCAAATCCAGTCAGCGGAAAATCCCATTACCATTGATGGTGCACTCACCGAAACCGATTGGCAGCGGCGTTTCGACCACCTGGTGTATCGGGCGAATTTCAAGCCTGGTGATGTGGAATATGATGTGACTCAGGGAATCGAAGTAAAACCAACTTACACCGACACAACCACTACGATTGTCCGGATTCTGCATTATGGAATGGATCTCTATATCTCATTGCAGTCTGATGACCAATCGGTAGGTAAATTTGGTTCGAGCTGGGAAGGCGATGGGCTGTTCATGAAGATCAAGGACGCCAATGGTATTGATGTGGAGTATAAGCTCTATTTTAATCTCTCTGGAGTGAATCCCGATATTCATTATGAAGAACCGGCACTGTACCCGGGGTCCGGTCAGGGAGCCGCCTGGAAACACCCTGCCACCATTGTGAACGATACTTCCCAAGTGGATTCCGGCTACACAGCAGAAATGGTCATTCACCTGGATCATTTGGGCTACACCGAAAATGACACCGATATTCCGGTGCTGATGAATATTTTCGACCCCGACGGATATGTGGATAATATGGATCCCTGGGGAGCGGTTGGTGCCTACTACAAAGCCTGGTGGGGCAGCGAATGGGGACCCGATATGCGCATTTTACGGCTGGCTGATCCGCCCACCAAAATTGCCATTAAAACAACTGAGGCTTTCACCCTCGATGGGCAATTAAACGAAAGTTTCTGGAGCGATGCGGATTATGTCCAGATTTATAAGAATTCGACTACCAGTTCCGGCGGATTTTACATGCAGTGGGGAGACACACTGAATGAATACACCGACCAAAGTGTTGCCACAGTTAAATTTGCCCATAATGGAACCGATCTCTATATCGGTGTTACGTCCAACGATTCTTCGGTTTGTGAGTGGTCTCCGGGATGGGAAGCCGACGGTCTGTTCCTCTGGATGACTTTAAAAGGAGTGATACCGGGTCCGGGAGATCGGATGGAAATAAAAAATATGTATTTTGGCAATACGGTTGGCGCCGGTGCTGAATTCCAGTTAAATAGTAATGTACCCACTGGCGGGGCAGAAGGTGCGTCTTACGAACCACCAGGAACCGTGACGCATACCGAAACCGGCGGTCCAGATGCCGGTTATTCGCTGGAAGTGTTGGTCCACACCGATATGTTCGGTTACAGCAATGGCGACACGGTGAAGCTCAGCGCGGTGATCTGGGATCTTGATTATAGTTCTGCAGACACATTCCAGCTGCATGTCTCAGATTATGCCCCGCAATGGTGGGGAACACAATGGGCGGACCTGAACTTCGAAAAATACTACATGTATCGCGAGGTGGTGCTTTCCAGCCAAACGACCGATATCGGCTCCGGGAACAACGCCGGCGTTATCGATCATTTCGAGCTGGCGCAAAACTACCCAAATCCATTCAACCCGACTACTTCTATTCAGTATGCGTTACCAACCGTATCTCCGGTCACGATTGAAATTTACAATATTTTGGGTAGCAAAATTGCGACGCTCTTCGATGGGAAACAACAGGCCGGCAGCCATACCATCACCTGGAACGGAATGGATAAGCATGGTAACCAGGTTGCCAGTGGGTTATATTTCTACAAAATGACCACTCCCAATTTCAGCAAAACCAGGAAAATGATGCTGATGCGGTAAGAACCGGTCATGAGGTTAGTTCTGTTCAAGGGGGATATTTTCTAAAGATGTCCTCCTTCATTATAATTTCCAAATAAGTGTTGTGCACTGAAAATTCATGAAAAATAGTCTCAGATTTTTTGACATACTTTTTCTCATTGTTTTCCTCTGCTCGGGATGGGTATTTGCCGGTCAGACCGGAAAGATAGCCGGTAAGATAACTGATTCTTCTTCGGGTGAACCACTGCCCGGTGCCAATGTGATTATCGAAGGCACGAATCTTGGTGCGGCTTCCGATGTCGATGGCGATTTTTTAATCCTGAATCTTCCGCCAGGCACCTACATCCTTACCGCCAGCATGTTGGGTTACCAGGATGTGCGGATGACACAAGTCGCCGTTCAAGCTGACCGCAGCACCCGGGTGGATTTCCACCTGCAACCGGCTTCGCTGGAGCTGGGAGAAATCATTACCGTGGAAGCTGAACGCCCGATTATTCAGAAAGACCTTACCGCAACCGCATCTTCGGTTTCGTCGGACGAAATTGAAAATATCCCGGTGGAGAACCTGCAGGACCTGCTGGTTTTGCAAGCCGGGGTGGTGGCAGATAAAAACGGTGAGCTGCACATCCGCGGCGGACGCTCCAGCGAAATCGCTTACCTGGTGGATGGCGTTTCGGTGACCGATCCATTTTCGGGAAAAAAAGCCATCGATATCGACCAGAATAACATTCAGGAACTGAAAGTAATCAGTGGTACCTTCAATGCGGAATATGGGCAGGTAATGTCCGGCATTGTGGAAGTTGTGACCAAAGACCCGGAAGATCAGACCAGAACTGGGCTAACGGTTTATTCCGGGGATTACCTGAGTTCCCAATCTTCTTTATTCTTTAATATAAACACCGTAAAACCGGTAGATATTTATAATCTTCAGTTTTATATTACCGGCCCGCTGCCTCTTATAAAAAAAGGGGTGGGTTATTATCTCTCCCTGCGCAACTTTTATAACGACGGCTGGCTCTACGGCGTGCGCAGATACAATCCTTCGGATTCAGCACATTTTGAACAGGATGGTGTCTATATCGAACAGACCGGCGATAATCAACCGGTGCCCATGAATTTCAGCCGGGAGTATTACGGAAACCTGAAATTGGTCTTCAAGCTTTCTAATACCGCAAAGCTCAGTTACAGCCTGTTGGGGAACAATTTTTCCAGGCGGTTTTACAACCATCTTTTCCACCTGAACCCGGACGGTGATAAAACCAATTATAACTACGGCATCAGCAATATGTTGAACCTGAATCACACTCTGTCGCCCAGGACGTTTTATACCCTCAAGCTGTCGCATTTCGACTACCAGTTTAAATCCTATTTGTACGAAGACCCCAATGATCCCCGGTATGTGAACCCGGAACTATTGATGACCCGTGAGGATGCTTTTAGTTTTTTAACCGGTGGCAGCAACATGATTCATGAGAATCGATCCTCCACAGTGAACAATGGGAAATTCGACATTACCTCGCAAGTGAGCAAAATCCATCAATTAAAATCCGGAATTGAAATCAAGCACACCCGGATTGAAGAAAATAATTTTGAGGCAAATTACCACGGGATTCCTAACGGAGGTATTTTCTCGACATTTTCTTTTTTAAACAGCGGTAAATATCATCACAATGCGGTGGAGGCGTCTGCTTACCTGCAGGACAAAATTGAGTTAAATAACATGACCGTTAACATCGGTTTGCGCTACGATTACTTCGATTCCCGCGGTGTGGTGCCCCGCTTTCTGAACGATCCCGACAGCGCTTTTAACCAAGCTTCGGTAAAACATCAGTTCAGCCCGCGCATCGGTCTGGCATTTCCAATTTCCTCAGCCGGGGTCATCCACACTTCCTACGGACATTTTTTCCAGATACCGCCTTATGAGTTTCTCTACCAAAATCCCCGTTTTGCGGTCAATCCTGGCGGACTGAGTACTTTGTTGGGCAATGCCGATTTGAAACCGCAAACAACCATCATTTACGAATTCGGCATTCAGCAGGTAATTTTCCCACAGGTGGGGATTGACGTAACCGGTTTTTACAAAGACGCGCGGAATCTGTTAGGTACCAAAATATACAATGCCGGCGGCGGCGACCGCTATGCCCGTTATGAGAACCGCGATTACGGAAATATTCGCGGGATCACCTTCTCGCTCAATAAACGACCTACAGCGTCGGACCACGTGACCGTTTCTTTCGATTACACCTTCCAGGTAGCGGAGGGCAATGCTTCCGATCCCAATCAGGAATTTTACAACCAACAATCCGAACCGCCCAAGAAAAGCAATATCCAGGTTGTCCCTTTAAACTGGGATCAAACCCATACTGTCAATTTATCGCTTTCCTACAGTCATCCCAAAATTCTGACTGCCGGAATAATCGGGCAGTTCCAGAGCGGTTTGCCTTATACCCCGGCCATCCAGAGTCTGGAAACGACTTTCGAAAACAGCGGACGCAAACCGTTTAATTACAACGTGGATTTACGCCTGTCAAAAATTCTCCCGCTCTGGGGACAACGGTTTGAACTCTTCCTGAAAGTGTATAATCTGTTCGACCGGCGCAATGAACTGGATGTGTACCAGGATACCGGTCGCGCTGGGTATTCCTTGGTCAGCCATTACACCGGGGAACGAAACGCTCATGTCAACACCTTGGGAGAGTGGCTGCAACGCCCGGAATTCTATTCCGAACCGCGGAAAGTGCTTTTCGGCCTCCGCCTGGATTTGTAAGCAATTTTCTTTTACCGAAATCAAAAAGGCAAGATTTTAGCGATGTCAGATTCAGAAGCAAAAAAATTTACACTTTTCACCAAGCTACCGGTCAGAAAATGGCTCATTCTCCTGGCGCTGATTCTTTTTGCAAGCAACGTAATCCCACAGGTGTATGTGCCCAAAGAGATGCGCGGCAACCGAAAATACCGCAAAGTGGGCATTCATAACGGCAACCTGGTGGAAACCCTGTTTTACAATTTCGGTGAAGTTGCCTGGTGGGGACGCGAGCCTTCCGGCGTGTGGCCACGGGGATCCGGTCATTCTTACATGGACGGAATCACCCCGATTGTGGTTACACAGACAGTCAATCATAATGGGGATACTCTATATATTTGCGAAGCTGGTTACCGGGAGCGCATGGATGTTTCGCCCGAAGGTGTGGAACGCGGATGGCAGCCGCGCCCGGGCTATGCCAATCCAAACGCCGATAAGATTGCCCTGAACGACGACCCGATTTCCTGGCCTGGTTCATGGGCAGATAAGGATGCCAGCTGGAACGGTTTCTGGAACGGTTACTTCGGAAGGCGCACCAATGCCGACCAGGAAAGCTACTTCGTCATGGACGACGATTCAGATGATGGGCAGGATTTTTATCCCGATTCCACAGACCATAGCAGAAGGGGGTTAGGGCTGAAAGTTGGCGTGCGGGGATTTCAGTGGTCTAATGTGCAATCTGAAGACTTGATTTTCTGGCACTACGATATTACAAACGAGAGCACTACCAATTACCCCAAAATGATTTTCGGCATGTATGTAGATGTGGGTGTTGGCGGTCAGCACGATTCCAATGACGATAACGCTTCCTTTGACCTGGGAAATGATATTACCTATTCATGGGACACAAATGGTTTGGGGCAGGGCGGTTGGGGACCAACCGGTTGGTGCGGCTACGCTTTTCTGGAGAGCCCGGGAAATCCCTTTAACGGTATTGACGATGACGAGGACGGCGAAAGCGGAAGCCCGGTGATTACCGCGAACATGATTCTGGGTGAACTGCCGGAGAATGGGATTGATGATAATGGAAACGGCCTGATTGACGAGGCAGCCTTTCACATTGGTTTCAAATATGCCGACGGACAGGATAATAATGGCGATGGTCGCATTGACGAAATGATTGATGAAGACCGCAGCGATTTGATTGACAACGACCTGGATTGGGACCCGGAACGTGACGATGTTGGCGCCGACGGGCTTGCCGGCACCGGAGACATGGGCGAAGGCGACGGTGTGCCCACCCCCGGTGAACCCAATTTTGACGCGACTGACAAGGATGAATCCGATCAAATTGGTTTAACTGCTTTCGATGTTTTTAGTATCGGTTCCGGTGTTGAATTCCGCCGGGATAAAGACATCTGGGATCGTGTTTCCTACAGCCATTTCGACGATCAGCTTGGCAACGATAATATTGCCTTTCTCTATGGTTCCGGACTTTTTCCCCTGAAAACACTGCAAACGGAACGTTTCTCAGTTTGCCTGGTGTTCGGCGATAACCTGGCGGACATCCGGCGCAACAAAAAAACAGTTCAGAAAATTTACAATAACAATTATAATTTTGCCCGACCACCGGAGAAATCCAAAGTGTGGGCGGTCCCCGGCGATAAAAAAGTGACCATCTACTGGGACGATGTGGCAGAAAGCAGCTACGATCCTTTCTCCAATCCACCCTACGATTTTGAGGGCTATAAAATTTACAAAAGCAGCGATCCGGGATTTTTGGATGCCCGCATTGTAACCAATGCGTTTGGCGAACCAACTTTCCTGAAGCCGGCTGCCCAGTTTGATCTGCGGAATAATGTGGAAGGCTTTTTCCCGCTGGATTTCCAGGGACTGAAAATTTACATGGGCGACAACAAAGGCTTAAAACACTCCTGGACTGACACCGATGTGATGAACGGAAAAACCTACTATTACGCGGTGGTTTCCTACGACCGGGGCGATCCGGATTCCAGCATGTATCCCTCGGAGTGCAGCCGGGTAATTGTGCAGGACATCAATGGCAATTTACGGCTGGACAAAAACACTGTGGCAGTTACCCCACAGGCGCCGGCAGCGGGATTCCGCCAAGCCGGGGTAAAGGATTCCATTGAGCATATTTCCGGATTTGCTACCGGCAACCTGTGGATTGATGTGTTGGATCCGTTGCAGGTGCAGGAAAACCGCATCTTCGAGGTCAGTTTTGATGACACCACCCATCCGGATACCATTATGTATCACATGGCAGATGTGACTGATCCCTCGCAGCCGGACACCATTGTACGCAATTCTTTCAGTGTGCGCGGCGAAGACACCAACCCGGTGTTCGACGGCATGCGACTGCTGGTTTTTACCGACAGTATCGATTGGGACGGGCAAAATTCCGGCTGGACTAAAGGCGATGCCAATTTGCCCATTAAGGTCGAGCACCGCTACCATTTTCCTCACCGGCGTCCGGGCTATCCTTCCAGTTACGAAATTCGTTTTGGTGAGCCAGACACCAGCCGCTTTTTCAGTCAGGGATTTGTGGTGAACTTTACGGTGTGGGACCTCTATGAAAACAAAAAAGCGCGCTTTGCATTTGAGGAACCGCGAGAATCGACCCGCGACAGTACCATCTCGGCTCCATTAAATGACTCAACCGAATACATTCGTATTCTGGTTATGGATGGCAATTTTCCGCGGGAAGTCTGGCGGGTGCATTTTTTAGAGCCTTATGGCGGAGCGACACCCGTGCTACCAAAAGACGGTGATGTGTTGCACATCCAGATAAAAACCCCTTTCCGTAGTGCTGATGTCTATCGCCTCACCAGCCGGGCGGCAAAAATAGACCGCCAGGTAGCAAAAACCGATCTGGACAAAATTGCGGTGGTACCCAACCCCTACGTGGTGGCGGCACGCTGGGAACCACGACGGTTGCTTTCTACCGGTAGAGGAGAGCGGAGAATCTTTTTTATTCACCTGCCGCAGCGCTGTACTATTCGCATTTTTACTATCAGCGGCGATCATGTGAAAACCCTGGAACACAATTCCGACATGCTGGACGGTTCGGAATCCTGGGATTTAACCACCAAAGACAGACTCGATATTGCGCCGGGTGTTTACATCTTCCACGTCGATGCCCCGGATATTGGCGAAAAAATCGGACGGTTCGCACTGATTAAATGAGAAGTTTGCTATGAAAGGTGTTACCATACAGTCTACTTTGATTCTACTTGTTCTGTTGAGTTGTTCCGTAGTTGCCGGAATTTTCAGTGGATTAACCAAAAGCGGCACTACCGCAGCACAGTTCCTGAAAATACCGGTTGGTTCACGCGCTATCGGTATGGGGGGCGCCTGTGTCGCTGCGGCTAACGATGCTACTTCGCTGTATTGGAATCCGGCCGGCTTAACCCATATTCAGCCGACCGGCGCGGTGAGTTTCGTGCACACCAATTGGTTGGCAGGCACTAATTTCGACTTTGCTGCGGCGGTGATCCGTACCGGAAGCGTTGGCACATTTGGTTTTTCTTTTACTTCCCTTTCCATGCCGGATATGAAGGTTCGTTCTGAATTAGAACCGGAAGGCACCGGGGAATTTTTCAGTGCAATGGATATGTCGCTCGGTCTTAGTTTTGCCCGCGCTCTGACCGACCGCTTTGCCCTGGGGCTTACGGCAAAATATGTGCGGCAACAAATCTGGCACATGACTGCTTCCACCATCGCCTTCGATGTCGGTATTCTATTCAAAACCGATTTCGATTGGCTGGTGCTGGGGATGAGCATTTCCAATTTCGGACCGAAATTGCAATATGCCGGCAAGGACATTTTTGTAAACTACGATTTTGATCCCAACCAGTGGGGGGACAACGAAAACATTTTTGCCAACCTGCAAACCGACCGCTGGGATTTGCCCTTGCTCTTCCGTTTTGGCGCGGCGGCAAACCTGGTGCAAGGGGAGATGACCCAGATTACTGCCACGGTAGAAGCCCGGCATCCCAACGATAATACCGAAAACCTGAGTTTTGGTTTAGAGTATGGCTTCAGAAAGCGGTTCTTCCTGCGAAGTGGCTACCAGGCGTTGTTCGAGGACCAGTCCGAGAAGGGACTAACCCTGGGCGCCGGTTTTGTTTATTACCTGACCGCCCGGATGCCTTTTTTTATTGATTATGCTTATGCCGACTGGGGGCGCTTAACCAATACCCACCGGTTTTCGCTGGAGATTCATTTTTAGGTAGTGTGGTGTAAGAGCGGTCGGCGTGGCAACAAACAGAGTTCCGGAGAAGTGACCGATTACAGAGAAACAAAATGTTGAGGTGCTGAAACGGAGTAGAGGATTACCTGCTTCATTTTTTCAACAAACATTTGGCATAATTCGAATTTGGAAAATGAGTATTTTATCGTGGCGGGCTCATTCCGGGAATTTTCTATAACTTGATCTTTTTGAAACAAAAAAATAAATCGGGTATAGAATTACCATTTTAAAATCTTAAAAGAAGTATAGGGAGAAGAAAAATGACAGGAGGCGTAAAATATCTAATAGCAGGTCTGGGAGTGATATCGCTCCTGATGACCGCTGTGTTTGCTCAGTATGCACCCCGGAAAGACGCCATCTGGGCGCGCTCGACAGAAGGTGCAACCATCACCCTGGATGGTGTTTTGAACGAGTCGGTCTGGTCGCAGGCAGAGTCGCTTAAAATTGTGTACGGGCAGAGCGCCGGTTTGCCCACCAGCGGGTGGATCAAAGACCCCGGCGGGGGAAACGGTGCCGTGACAAATGCGACCGATGCTACGGTAAAATTTTTGGTTTCGCCGGACAATCAGTTGTATCTGGCTTTTACTGTGCCCGATACTTCGGTTTGCGGAGCAGCCTGGCCTATTTACGACGGTGTGCTAATGTCCATTAAATCAATCAATACCGGCAGTGTGCTCACCTCTCCCTGGGAATATTTTTTAACCTGGTGGGAAACAACCGATTCGGTGGGAGCGCCACCGCGGTTTAACGGAAAGTTTGGCGGCGGATACCCCAGTGAAAGAACCGCTAAGCAAAAAGCGGCGTGGGATGCCGGAATTTTTGTAGATGGAATTGCCAACGACCCGCTGCGGGACAAGGGGTATGTTTTTGAGATGCGTGTTGCACTGGATTCGCTGGGCTACGATGCCACCAAACCGGAAGGCGAAATTATCCAGTTGAATTTTTCCATCTGGGATGCCGACTACTTTTACGAAAATGATCCTCTGAAGGTGTATTCCACCCGCACTTCCTGGCAAAGTTTCTGGAACGGGAACAACAGCAATGTGGGACGGGTATTCGCCCGCCCGGATGTCACGGTCAGTTCCGGTGTGCTTCCGGACATCCCACCGGAAGTGATTTTACAGAACGGTGCCGCTTTGCCTGCACCCGCCATCGACGGACAGTTGAGCGAAGCGGTTTGGTCGGAAGTGGATAGTTTTAAAATCCGCTGGGATGACAATGCCCTGCGGATGACCTATCCTGGGGTGGGACCCTACCGAAGCGGACAATTCCAGCCGTCGCTTGGATTACCGCCGCCCTTGCCGCCGGTGCTCGATCCGGCTGAAGCGACCATCAGGATATTCTTCCGCGGTCACTATCTCTATTTTTCGGCAGATATTAACGACCAATTGGTGCAGGGATCGAACAGTTACGATGCCATCGATGGCATCATGCTGATTCTGGGCGACCGTACTGACCTGGACCTGGACCATAAAATGATTTTCAAGCAATTGCGGGTGAATTTTAACGGCACTGGTCAGGAAATGGGTTTTGATTTTCTGCCGGAAATGGTGGATTCCAGCGACACCGAATTCGGCGTTTCCCTGAAAGGAAATACTACCATCAATGTGAATACCGATATTGACGAAGGATTTATCATTGAAATGAAAGTTGATCTGACTTATATCGGTTACCCGCCGGATCTGGGTGATAAATTAATTTTCATGGGTGTGATGCTGGCTGATGGCGATTCATTTGACGATCCGTTGCAGAACTACGGAACGCGGACCTGGTGGTTCCGGGAAAACGGCGGCGGACCGGCAACACCCTGGGCGGTAATGGATCCCAATGTTTCAGTCGGGATTGAAGAACAGCAAGCCATTGTTCTACCGAAAACAGTGGAATTGCTGGGAAATTATCCCAACCCCTTTAATCCTACTACTACTTTGCAATACTCGCTTCCGGCAACCGGGGAAGTGGAATTGCAGGTGTTTGACGTGCTGGGGCGGCAGGTCGCCAGGCAATCAGCCGGAACCCAGAGAATGGGTGTTCGGCAAATTGCTTTCGATGGGTCAGTGTTAAGTTCCGGCATCTATTACTACAGAATTCATTTGCTGAACCGGGCAACCGGCAGCATAGTAAAGAGCCAGACCGCAAAAATGCTTCTGGTAAAATAAAACGGTTCCGGCGGGTGGGCAAGCAGTGGTGTAAGAGTCTCCCGCCTGTTCCGTCAAAAGCGGATGTGTTGAACTGTTTTTACCAATTCACAGGTGCTTAAAAAATGCAAAGTGTGTGGTCACAAATTTCTACTATTTACCGGAAATATTGGTTTCCGGCACTGCTGTTTCTGGTGCTTCTGGTAACCACCGGCAGAAGCCAGTCCACCGGAAAGCTGGCCGGCGTGGTCACTTCCACCGATGGCGATCCCTTAATTGGGGTAAACATCGAGTTGGAGGGAACCAACCTGGGCGCCGCCACCGATACGGACGGATTTTATCTGATCCTGAATGTTCGCGCCGGAGTTTACACAGTGCGGTTTTCCTACGTCGGTTACCGGACACAGGTGGTCGAAAAATTTCGGGTAAATGCTGACCGCACCACCAATCTGAATGTGAGGCTGAAAAGCGCAGCGATTGAGGGCGAAACCGTGGTGGTAACCGCAAGCCGTCCCATTGTGGAATTTAACCAGACCAGTTCGGTTTCCACAGTCGGGAAAGAAGAAATTGAAGTGCTGCCGGTACAGAATTTAACCGAGATTGTCAACCTGCAAGCCGGGGTGATCGATGGTCATTTCCGGGGAGGACGAATCGGCGAGGTTCAATATCAGGTCGATGGTGTCACGGTGAACAACCCTTACGACAATTCTTCTACCCTGCAACTGGATCGCTCGGTTTTAGAAGAAGTGCAGGTTATCAGCGGCACTTTTGACGCCAAATACGGGCAGGCGATGTCCGGGGTAGTGAATGCGGTGTTACGCAGCGGTTCTGATAGATTTGACTGGCGCAGCGAAGTGTACAGCGGAGACTTTTATACCACAGATTCCAAACGCTACCCGCACAACAATTCTTTCAATCCTGCTGCCATCCGGAATTACCAGCTTATGCTCAGCGGACCGCTGTTTATTCCCAACACCACCTATTTTCTCAGCGCCAGGCGCTATCTGAACGACGGCTACCTTTTCGGTGAACGGCGCTTCCTGCCCACCGATTCCAGCGATTTCGAAACAAGGGAATTTCGTCCTACCGGCGATGGAAAACTGGTGACCATGCAAACGTGGCGGGAGTGGAGCGGGCAGTTTAAACTGAGCAACCAATCGCTGGAAAAAGTTCAGCTCAGTTATCAGGCGTTGCTTAATGATGTACGCCAAACCCGCTACAACCATGCGTTTCGGCTGAACCCGCAGGGAATTACTAAACAAAAAACATTTTCGGTATCCCATGGGCTGGACATAACGCATACCATTTCCCGTACATTGTTTTACAAATTAAACCTGCGCCAAAACTATTTTGACTACTCGGATTATGCCTACGAGGATTTATTTGATCCGCGTTATTTGGAAGCCGGACAGCCGTTGGGCGATCCGAATTACGAACATGGATCAGTGGTGCAGGGGGTGGATTTAAGCCGGTTCATCCAGAAATCCAACAACGGCATTGTGAAAGGGGCAGCGACCTGGCAGGTGAACCGTTCGAACCTGGTGGAGAGCGGGGTTGAATTTCAGGCGTCGGAGATATCCTTTGGCAGCCCAGGTTTCATTGTGCCCACAACAGTAGGCGGCGTGCAAATTCTTCAGCCGAGGCAGAACCTTCCGCGGCAGCCGGGCGTGCAGACCTATTACCCGCGTCAGTTTAATGCCTATTTGCAGAACCGGGTGGAGTGGAAAGACCTGGTGCTGCGTGCCGGTGTGCGTCTGGAATATTTTGACGCCAATGCGCGGGTGCCCGACGATTTGCAAAATCCGGCGAATGCCATTGCCGGTGCCCCAAAATCAGTGCTGCGAAAAACCATCATTAAATCAGCGCTGGCACCGCGTCTCGGCTTTAGTTTCCCGCTGTCTGCCGCGGCATCGCTCTACTTTTCCTACGGGCATTTCTACCAGATGCCCGGTTTGGGACTGCTGTACAACAATGCCGACTATTCGGTGCTCGACCAGTTGCAGGAGGGGGGCATAAGTTACGGCGTCATGGGCAACCCGGACCTGAAACCGGAACGCACCATCCAGTATGAATTCGGTTTGAAACAGGCGCTGACCAGTTTCCTGGGGTTAGACCTGTCCTTCTTCTACAAAGATATCCGGGATTTGCTGGGAACCGAATTTGTCACCACCTACGCGGCTGCCGAATATGCCCGCTTTACCAATGTAGATTTCGGCAGTGTGTACGGCACCACCATTGCCTTCGACCAGCGGGCCATCGGACCGATCAGCACCACGCTGGATTACACCCTGCAGTTTGCCCGCGGCAACTCCAGCGATCCACGCGAAACTGCCATCCGCGCTGCCAGTGGCAAAGACCCCCGCCCGCGTGACATTCCCTTTAACTGGGATCAGCGGCACACCCTGAACGCTACTGCCATTTTCGCAGTTGCCAACAATTACACTCTCAGCGCTATCTTCCGGCTGGGAAGCGGACAGCCCTACACGCCGCAAATCGGTTCCGGCTATGGCGCAGACCTGGAAACCAATTCAGGGCTCAAATCGTCCTACGCCCTGTTGGATGTCCGGGCGGAAAAATATGTGGCATGGGGACCGCTGAAAGGCGGCCTGTACCTGCGGGTGTTCAACCTGTTAAATACCCATTTTGTGAACGGATTTGTGTTCGCCACTACCGGAAGTCCCGATTATTCCCAGTTTCCCGCCACCGACCGGGTACAACTGCTGAACCCGGCACGATTTTATGAACCGCGCCGGATCGAAATCGGATTCACGGTAGAAAAGAAATAAATGACAGAAAAAGCTACCGTTTGATAAATGATAAAATGTAAGAGAAGAATTGGAATGTTTTAAAATGCGATTTGTTTATCTGAAAAATATTTTTCTGGCAGTTGCACTTGCACTGGTTTTAACAGCCGATGGCTGGACACAGGACCTGCAGCCGGTGGTTCCCCCGGAACTTCGCGGGCGGGTAGATGCTGAACGGGAAGGCATGCACGACGCCAACCGCATCCGCACCGTTTTTTACAATTACGGCATGGTGGGCGATTATCCGCCGGACCCGCTGCGCGTTGATTTCAGCGTGTTTCACTCGGTAGAAGTGCCCAAGGGCTCCGGCGAGAACTACAGCGACGGCATTACTCCATTCGTGCTGGTAAAAATTATCCAGGAAGACGGTACACCCGCTTACATTATGGAAACCGGCTACCGGGAGCGCCAGGGCATAAGCCCCTTCTACAACCGGGTGATGCGTTTTGAACCGCGGCCGGGATATTTTCAGCCCGACCCAGTCATTAACCAGGGACGTTCGGTTGCCATGAGCAACGACCCGCGCACCTGGCCCGACCAGTGGATTGATAAACTGAACGATCCCGATGACCCTGGCTGGAGCGGTTCCTGGAATGGCTATTTCGGGAAAGCGCCTGGCGCTGACCAGGAAAGTTTTATTGTGTATGACGACGATTTTTACGACGCTTGGCTGTTTCATTCCGACTACCGTGACAGCACCCGGCACGGTCTTGGGCTGCGCATTGAACAGCGTGGTTTCCAGTGGGCAAATCCGCAGGCCGGAAACGTGATTTTCTGGCACTACGATATTACCAACGAAGGAACCACTACTTACGACGACAACATTATTTTCGGACTCTACATGGATTCCGGCGTTGGCGGTTCGGCGATTGGGATGGATGGCATCCCGGAATCGGACGACGACAATGCTTTTTTCGATAAAGAAGCCGGGCTGAACCTGGTGTACACCTGGGACAAAAACGGAAATGGCGTGCAGGGACCCACAGGTTATTTAGGTTATTCCTACATTGAAACCCCCGGCAATCCCTTTGACGGTATTGATAACGATGAAAACGGGGTAACCGATGAACGGCGGGATAGCGGTCCGGGGCAACTCATCGATGGGCAGGATGCCATTCGCACCTACGTGGAATCCCATTACGACATGCAGAAATTTAAAAATTTCTTTGGACCGTTGGAACGTCGCCCGGCTTACCGTGCCGGCTCCTGGTGGACCGGTGACGAAGACATGGATTGGGTGGCGGAATTTAACGACACCGGTGCCGATGGCGTTTTTGCTTCAAAAGAGAATCAGAAAGACAGCGGCGAGAAAGACGGCAAGCCGACCCGCGGTGAACCCAATTTCGATAAAACGGATGTGGACGAATCCGACCAGATTGGGCTGACCGGTTTTAAGATGAATCGTATTCGAGCCGGTGCCGGTTCGCCTTCCACAGCCATTGATGACATCGTATTTTTTGACGACGGTCGGCAGTGGCCCCGGCGCCTGTACGAAAAATTCACCTCCCAGGATTCGGCATTCGATCCGCCGCTGGTGCAAAATTACAATATCGGATTCTTTTTTGCCTCCGGTCCCTTTAAACTGGAGGCTGGTCGCACCGAGCGCTTTAGCCTGGCACTGGGGTTTGGAAAAGATTTGCGCGAACTGCGCAACACCACCAAGGTGGTTCAGCAAATTTATAAAGCTAATTACCAGTTTGCCGTCCCGCCGCCCATGCCCACTCTGCAGGCTTCAACGGGTGACGGTTATGTGACCCTGAGCTGGGACGACCGTGCCGAACGCGCCTTTGACCCGGTGACCAGCACCAACGATTTCGAAGGCTATCGCATTTACCGCAGTACCGACCCGACTTTTCTCGACCCGCAGGTCATTACCACCGGCACCGGCTCGGGACCCATCGGACACGGGCGACCGCTGGCCCAGTTTGACTTAATTGACGATATCGAAGGTTTTTCGCAAACCACCGTGGAGGGCGTTGCCTACTTCCTGGGAGAAAATACCGGCATTGTGCACACTTTCAAAGACACCACAGCCACTAACGGCCAGCTCTACTATTACGCGGTCACCGCTTACGACAAAGGTTCGGACTCACTGGAAATTTACCCTTCAGAAAATGCTATTGCGGTCAGCCGGACCCTGCGCGGCGGTATTATTTTTCCCAAAAATGCAGTGGAAGTGCGCCCAAACCGACCGGTATTGGGCTATGTGCCGGCGCAGGCAAGCGCGGTGGAACACATTGCCGGAAGCGGCACTGGCACCGTGGAAGTAGAGGTAATAAACCCGGAGCTGGTGCCTGACCACCACACTTTTGAGATTCATTTTGAGAGCCTAGAAGACAGCGTGCGCGCTTCCAGCTACGGATTGTACGATGTTACTACGGCTGACACACTGTTTACCACCGGCCGGGTTTTTGACGGCTCTGGCGGCGGACCTGTGGGGCTGGGGCTTCTGCCCAACATTTTTACACCTGAGGTCGTCTCAATCGACACGCTCATTTCCGGTTTTACTGCCGGCAGCCCGACCAACGCCCGGCTGAAAGTGCGCTATGCCAGGGCGCTGCCCACCAACCTGCGGCGGCCCGGTTTTCCGGCAAACCTGCAAATTATTTTCAGCAATCAGCCGTTGGACACCTCTATTGCCGGAATCGGTCCGCTGTACGCCAAACCGGCAAAATTCAAAATTATTGCCAAAGGAGATTCCGGCAATTTGCAACTGGATTTCCGTTTTCTGGACACCGACACTTCCGGCACCCTCAGCCAGCCGGGAGATTACATCGAGGTGCTGACCTACACGCGCGACAAACCGACTGTACCGCGTTCCACCTGGAATATCAGCTTGGACACAACCGGCATGATGGGTATTCTCATTCAGCCGCCGGCAGATGGCGATGAGTATCATCTGAAACTGCAGGTGCCGCTGGGCCGGAAAGATATTTTTTCCTTCAAAACTACCGGGCAATTTGTGGATCCGCAAAAGGCAAAATCAGCGTTTTTAGAAAAGCCGTACGTGGTGCCCAATCCCTACGTCGGCGCTGCCAGTTTCGAACCGCAGCGGTTTGCTGTTTCCGGCAGGGGCGAACGGCGGATTGAATTTCGCAATTTACCCCGCCAGTGCACTATTCGGATTTTTACCATTAACGGCGAATTAGTGCAGACGCTTCACCAAAACGGTTCAACAAACCAGGGCTTTGTTGCCTGGGATTTGCGAACCAAAGATAACCTGGAGGTGGCGCCCGGTTTGTATCTCTACCATGTGGATAGCAAGGAGGTGGGTACCTATATTGGCAAATTTGCCATTATTAAGTAGTATTTTTAGAAGATTTTTTTTCGACAGGAGAACCCCGAAGGGGCCACTGACGTGGCAGGATGAAAATGATTTTTAAACTACAGAGTTTTAAGGTTCAAAGGTTCAGGGTTAAAATTAATATCTGTGTTGAATGAATTTGACAATTTCCAACCGGGAACCTGAAACTTAGAAAGCTGATCCAAATTCTCTTGCAAATCCTATTCATTCGGTTAAGAATGAAACAAGGTATGTAAAATCAATTTTTACGGAAGAGACAATGCGAAACCCTTTTTTCATTTTTTTGATACTCCTTCTTTATATGGTGACACTGGCATTGGGACAAAGCAAAACCGGCACCACCATCGGGCAGGTGCTGAAAATAGAACCGGACGCCCGGACGGCGGCATTAGGAAACGCCGGCGCATCGCTGAGTGGTGCCGCGGCTACCGCTTTTTTTAACCCGGCCAGTCTGGGTCGTCTGAAAAAATCGTCGGTGCAGTTTACCTACAGCAAATGGCTGGCGGATATTCAGTACAATTTCGGTAGTGCGGCAATCAGGGTACCATCTCTGGGAACGCTGCTCATGCAGGTGACTGCACTAAATTCCGGCGAGATTGATGTGCGAACGGTATCCCAGCCGCTGGGCACCGGGGAACGCTACACCGTTACCGCTTTTTCCATGGGATTGGGCATCGGACGCATGCTCACCGATCGCATTTCAGTAGGAATGCAATTGAACTACCTGCGCGAATCCATCTGGCATAGCAGCCTGACCGACGTTTCACTGAATCTTGGGGTGCAGTACCAATTGTCACCGCAGGGACCCACCATGGGTGCCAGTATCTCCAATTTTGGTCCCCAGGCAGCCTATGACGGAAGGGATTTGTACATCGATTACGATTTTAATCAGGCAAAACATGGCGACAATGACCAGTTACCGGCGCAGTTGCGCACCGAGTTTTTTCCGCTTCCCACCATGTTCAGGGTCGGTTTTTCCGTTCCGCTCAAATTCAGTGAATCCAACCAATTTCTTATGGTATTAGATGCGATTCACCCGAATGATAACGGCGAAAGCCTGAACATAGGTGCCGAGTGGCTTTTGTTTGACAATATTGCTCTGCGCAGCGGATACCGAAACATGTTTTTGCAGGATGCCGAGGGCGGATTGGTGCTGGGCGCTGGCCTGCGCTTCCACCTCTCCGGTTATTCTCTGCATTTTGACTATGCATGGGCTGACTACGGAATTTTAGAGCAAACACAGCGGTTTTCATTAGGATTTGGATTTTAGCAGAAAGGAAAAATACACACCGATGAACAAGGCGCGCTACGATTCTTTTACAAACAAGTACGGACATTTTTCTGACGACGGTTATGAATTTATTGTGACCAGGCCGGATACACCGCGCCCCTGGGCGAATATTATTTCTAACGGTGATTACGGTTTAGTGGTTACCCAGGCGGGAGGTGGATTCTCCTGGAAAACCGATGTCAACCTGAACCGCCTGACCCGCTGGAACCAGGACCTGATTCGAGACGACTGGGGCAAGTGGCTCTACCTGCGCGACCTCGATTCCGGTGAATTGCGGTCGCTGGCGTTCCAGCCCATGCAGGTGGCGTACGATGTGTACCGGGTGCACCACGGGTTGGGCTACAGCACGTTTGTCCAGCAGTTTTCCGGTTTGAGCAGTGAATGGATTCTTTTTCCCGCAAAGGAGGCACCGCTGGAAATCTGGCTGGTGACACTGAAAAACAGTGGCAACACACCACGCCGATTGCAGCTTGCTTCCTATTTCGAGTGGAACTTAGGCGCCGGCCCGGACAACACCCGTGAATTTCATAAACTGTTCATCGAAACCAGCTACCACCAGTCCTTGCAAACCCTGCTGGCAACCAAAACCCTTTGGGAAGTGCCAGCTAAACGGGGTCACTGGAACACCGACTGGCCGTTTATTGCCTTCCACGCGGTCAGCACACCGGTCAGCGGCTGGGACACCAGCAAGGATGTTCTGATAGGTCGCAACGGCGGTTTTCACAATCCTGCCGGTATTAAAACCGGCACTTTTTCCCGGACCAAGTGGTTTTTCTCCTGGGCATGGCAGAAAAAAACAGTCGCCTGAAAATGACCGGCAAAATTCAACAGTACATCGAAAAATACCGAGCGAACTGCAGCAGGTAAAAGATTTCTGGAGGGAGATGACCCGGCAAAGCGTGATTGAAACCCCGGACGATGCATTTGATTTACTGACCAATATCTGGTTGAAATACCAGGTCTATTCCGGGCACCTGTGGGCACGCAGCGGCTACTACCAGCAGTCCGGCGCCTTTGGTTTCCGCGACCAGTTGCAAACCAGCCAGGCTTGGCTGCTGCACGCACCGGAGAAAATGCTGGAGCACATCCGGTTTAACGCCCGGCACCAGTTTCGCAAAGGAACCGTGCTGCACTGGTGGCATCCGATTACCGAGCAGGGGCTGGCCACCAACATGTCCGATGATTTGCTGTGGCTGCCATTTATGTTAAACCGCTATTTGCAAGAGACTGCCAATTTTGCCGCACTCAGCGAAACAATCCCCTTTTATGATGGGGGAGAAGCAACCCTGCAGGAGCACGCCTTGAAAGCTATTGAGGTGACACTGCAACGGTTCAGCGACCGCGGGCTGCCCCTGATTGGCGAGGGTGACTGGTGCGACGGTTTCAGCGCACTGGGGCTGGACTGGAAAGGGGAGAGCATTTGGCTGGGCATGTTTTTGTACCGAATTTTGCTGGATTGGGCTGAATTGTTGTCCCGGCACAGCCCGGAGCAAAAGCCCGATTTGGCAGAAAAATATTGCGATGCTGCCGAAAAGTTGAAAGCAGCGTTGAACCGCGAGGCATGGAATGGTCAGTGGTACACCGGTGCCACGCGAGACGACGGGAAACCGATTGGCGACCCTTCTGCTAAAGAATGCAAAATTTACCTGATGGCACAAACCTGGGCTATTCTGTCCGGCGTGGCTGTAGGTGAGCGACGGCAGCAGGTAGTGCAGGCGATGCTTGAACATCTGGAAGGCGATAACGGCTTTCTACTGCTTTATCCGGCATTCCAGACACCGGACGAAAACGTGGGCTACATTACCCGTTATGCGCCCGGTTTGCGGGAAAACGGCGGGGTGTACACCCATGCCGCCACCTGGGGAGTAATGGCATTAGCAGAGATGGGTCTGGCTGCGGACGCCATGCGACATTTCCGCAAACTGAATCCCATTCTTCAGGTACACAAAGATGCCAATCGTTACGTGGCGGAACCCTATGTGCTGCCGGGCAACATCGACGGGAAAGATTCACCCTATTACGGGCGGGCAGGCTGGACCTGGTACACCGGTTCCGCCGCCTGGCTGCTGACCATTGCGTACGAATCTATTGCAGGTTTGAAGCCGGTGCAGGAAGGACTGAAAATTGACCCTTGCATTCTGTCCGAATGGCCGCAGGTCAAAATACTGCGAAAATTTCGCGGGGCAGAATATCACATTACCATTAAAAATCCGGAAAAGCAATGCGGTGGAGTGAAGGAAATTCGCCTGAACGGGAAAACAATCAGTGGCAATGTCATTCCACAGCAACCAGCGGGAAGCTACGCAGTGGAAGTAACACTAACCGGCAGGGAAGGAAATCGCAGGTTATGAAGTTTTACTGGCTGCCGGTTGTTTTTTTGTTGCTGCTGGCAAATTCAACTTGCTCTTCCCGGGAAAGTCAGTCACCCCCTGGTTCTGGTTCTGCTTGGATTCCCGACAGTACGCTCAAAAATCCCACGGCGTTTCTTCACCACTTGGAAGAGAAAACGTTCTGGTATTTTTGGAACGAAGCCAATCCGGAAAATGGTCTGGTGAGGGACCGCTCTACCGAGGAATCGCCGGCGAGCATTGCCACTACCGGTTTTGGGCTGGTAGCCTGGGCAACCGGAGCGGAAAACGGCTGGGTTCGTAGATTACAGGCCTCTGAGCGCACGCTGACCCTGCTCAAGTTTTTTCTCGGATCAGAACAGAGTGAAAATTCCGATGCAACCGGCTACCGCGGATTTTATTACCATTTCCTGAACTGGGAAACCGGTCGGCGCATGTGGGATTCGGAGCTTTCTACCAT
>MVCZ01000116.1 GCA_002049825.1 Candidatus Zhuqueibacterota bacterium 4484_188 | reverse complement strand
CTATTAAGGTAAAAAAAAGTATACGATAAAAAAGGCAAAATTGAATCGATTCTTTACCAACCTTTAAGTTCAGATACTCCCTCATTTCATAAAAATTTTTTCAAACTGCGGCGTCATTTTTTCGATGAAACCGTGTTTGTCTCTAACAATCATAAACACCGGAAGTTCCTTGCGGATGGCGAAATCGTAGCCGGCATCGGGACCCAGCACATCGATTGCCGTGGCGTACCCATCGGCTATTATGCAGGTCTGGTCTGCCACGGTCACCGATGCCAGGTGGTGGGTAATGGGTCGCCCGGTGTGTGGATCGATAGTGTGGGAATAGCGGATACCGTCTTTCTCGAAATAATTCCGGTAATCGCCCGAAGTTGCCACCGCCATGTTTTTCACGCTGATCACCTTTTCAATTCCCAGATCATCATCCGGCGACGAAATGCCAATGCGCCAATCCTTTCCGCTGGTATTTTCGCCGCCAGCCCGGATTTCGCCGCCAATCTCCACCAGGTAATTTTGCACCTGTTGGCTCGTGAGATATTCGGCAACCTTGTCCACACCGAACCCTTTGGCAATCGCCGAAAGGTCGCAATAAATTTCCGGCAGAGTTTTCTTCACGGCAGGAGGAGATAAACGCACCTGCAATTTCCGGTAACCAGTTTTCGCCCGGGCAGCAGCAATTTCTTCCGGCGTGGGGATTCGCTCTTCCCGCTCACCAGGTCCGAATCCCCAGAGGTTGACCAGCGGACCCACTGTAATGTCGAAAGCACCATTTGACTCCCGTGAAATCTGAAGTGCGCGGTCAATCACAGTTGCCAAATCCGCCGAAACAGCAAACCAGTCCGACTTTCGGTAGCGATTAAACCGGGAAATTTCCGAACTGTCGATATAGGTGGACATTTGTAGGTTGACTGCACGGAGGACATCCTCAATTCCCTGCTGTATTATTTCCGGATTTGTCCCGGTTTGGTTGAGATCGGCTTTGACAATTTTAACCGAGTAATAAGTGCCCATGGTGCTGCCGGAAAAAACCAGCAGGTCTGAATTTTAACCGAGTAATAAGTGCCCATGGTGCTGCCGGAAAAAACCAGCAGGTCTGAAGAAGACTGCTGGTTGGAGCATTGAATAAAAAATACAAACAGCAGAGTGAAAAATGTGGCAAGAAATGTGGTTTTGATCGAAAAAAGTGCTTCGATCACCGTTTTGAATATCGGTTGTACCGGCTTTCCCGATTTTCAGGCAAAGCACCGGCACTACTTTTTTTTCCAGCGCCAATTCTCATAATATTCCCAACTCATTTTGGCATTCATTTCCTGCAATTCACGGGTTTTCTCATTCAGGCTGGCTTTAATCACATCCCCTATAGACAACAAGCCGATATATTTTCCGCTCTTTTCAATGAGTAAATGGCGGAGTCGCAGTCCCAGAAATTTGTCCTTTAAAACATAGACATTATCGGTGTGTAAAGCGGTTTTTAGATTCGTGATCATATAATCTTTGATAATTGCCTTTTTAGGATCGAAACCGGGGGTGATGGTGTTACGCATCAAATCGCGTTCGGTCCAGATGCCAACGATGTTGCCATTCTCACGAATCAGTATAGCACCGATTTTATTTTTGCACATTATTTTCAGTGCATCAAAAATGGTGGTATCGGGACCGACGCAGATGAGTTCCTGGTCTTTGGTCTTTATAATATCTTCTGCTGTTTTCATTAAATTTCTCCCAATAAGTGTAATTATTTATCTTGGTTCTTTCAGGAGCTCATAGTCTGAATCAAAGAAGTTGAATGAGAACCGGTATTTACTCGTTGGAAGTTAAACCACATTCGGTGCTTTTTGTTTCGGAAGAAATTTCCCCTCCCGGTGTATTACTCCGGCGAACCAGTTGGTCGGTTAAATCGGGCTACCCGCCAAAATCATCGAAGAGGATATTTTCCGGTTCAACACCCAGATTGTCAAGCATCTTCAGCACCGCTTCATTCATCATTGGCGGACCGCACAGGTAGTACTCGCAATCTTCCGGTGCCGGGTGGTCTTTCAGATACATATCGTACAGCACCTGGTGGATGAACCCAACCGGACCGGTCCAGTTGTCCTCCGGCAACGGCTCGGAAAGCGCCAGATGCCAGGTGAAATTTTCGTGTTCTTCCTGCAATTTATTAAATTCTTCAACGTAAAAAGCTTCCCTAAGACTCCGGGCACCATACCAGAAAGTAATTTTTCGCTTTGTATTAATTCTTTTCAGTTGGTCAAAAATGTGAGAACGCATTGGTGCCATTCCCGCGCCGCCACCAATGAAAACCATTTCGTTGTCCGTATCCCGCGCAAAAAATTCACCGTAAGGTCCGGAAATAGTCACCTTGTCGCCGGGTTTCAGGCTGAAAATATAAGAAGACATTTGACCGGGAGGTACATTGGGCATGCCGGGCGGCGGCGAGGCAATTCGCACGTTCAGCATGATAATCCCTTTTTCTTCCGGGTAATTTGCCATGGAGTAAGCACGAACTACCGGCTCGGTTACCTTTGAAACATAATCCCACATGTGGTATTTGTCCCAGTCGGCGCGGTATTCTTCGTCAATATCAAAATCGGAATAGTACACCGTGTGCGGAGGCGCTTCGATCTGAATGTAGCCACCGGCACGGAATTCAACATTTTCACCTTCCGGCAAATCCAGGATGAGTTCTTTGATAAAGGTTGCCACATTCCGGTTTGAGCGGACGGTGCAGACCCACTTTTTAATTTCAAAAACTTCCGCCGGCACTTCGATTTTCATGTCGCCTTTTACGGCAACCTGACAGGAGAGGCGATACCCTTCCTTGATTTCCCGTCGTTTGAGTTTGGCGCGTTCGGTGGGCAGCACGTCTCCCCCGCCTTCGGAGATGATGCATTTACATTCGCCGCAGGTACCCTGCCCGCCGCAGGCAGAGGGAAGATAAATTTCATTATCCGCCAGGGTGTCTAACAGCTTGCCGCCCAGCGGTACTTCCAATTGATGATTGGGATCATCATTGATATTGATTTTCACGTTCCCGCTGGGAACCAGTTTCGACCGCGCATATAAAATCACAACGACCAGAATGCCAACGATGATGGTAAAGAAAATTTCGCCGGTAATGATTACGTTAATGCCTTGCATTTAATAATCCTCTATAATTGAATGCCTGAGAACAACATAAACCCGATAGCCATTAAACCCGTAACGATGAAGGTGATGCCCAATCCACGCAACCCCTTGGGCACGTTACTGTATTTCATTTTTTCCCGAATACCTGCCAGCACAACAATTGCCAGTGCCCAGCCAATCCCGGAGCCAAAACCATAAACAACACTCTCGCCAAAATTGTAATCACGTTCCACCATAAACAGCGAGCCGCCAAGGATGGCGCAATTCACCGTAATCAACGGCAGAAAAATGCCCAGCGCGTTGTACAACGATGGGAAGTATTTATCCAGGGTCATCTCCAAAATCTGCACCATGGCTGCAATAACGCCGATGTAGGTGACTAACCCCAGGAAAGTAAGATCGAGATTCGGCAGACCAGCCCAGGAAAGTGCACCGGAAGCTAATACATGCTTGTAAATAAGATTGTTTACCGGTACGGTGATCGCCTGAACGACAATTACCGCAATACCCAGTCCGAATGCTGTGTCGACCCGCTTGGAAATTGCCAGGAAAGTACACATCCCCAGGAAAAATGCCAGAGCCATGTTTTCAATAAAAATCGATTTGACAAACAAGCTTAGATAGTGTTCTAACATATTTTAATCCTCTTCTACTTGTTCAGGTTTCCAGGTTCGGATTCCCCAGATAATAAATCCGATAAGGAAGAATGCACTGGGGGCAAGAAGGAACAAACCGTTTGGTACATACCACCCGCCGTCGGTATTCAGGGGTAACACAACCATGCCAAGCAGTTTTCCCGAGCCGAATAATTCCCGGAAAAAACCGACCACTAACAGAATAAAAGTGTATCCCAAGCCGTTGCCCAGACCATCCACAAAACTGGCAAAAGGCGGATTCTTCAAACCAAACGCTTCGGTTCGACCCAGCACAATACAATTGGTAATAATCAAACCCACGTACACCGAAAGCTGCTTACTGATATCATAGGCGTAGGCTTTGATCACCTGGTCGGCAATGATTACCAGTGAGGCGATGATGGTCATCTCAATCACGATCCTGGTGCTGCTGGACATCTGTTTGCGAATCAGGCTGACGCCCAGGTTGGCAAAGGCAGTCACGAAAATTACCGCAATGGACATGACAATGGAAGTTTCCAATTTGGAAGTCACCGCCAAAGCGGAACAAATACCCAGGATTTGGAGTGCAATGGGATTTTCGTTAAAAATCGGGTCCAGTAATATTTTACGATAACTTTTCATTTGCGCCCTCCTCTCTGAGCCGCTTAAAGAATGGGCCGTAACCATTCTCTCCCATCCAGAAACGCACCAGGTGGTCTACGCCGCGGGTGGTTAGCGTGGAACCGGACAATCCGTCAACCATGTATTTAGCATCCGGTTTGGCGGGGTTTACCTTTCCTTTAATCACACGAATTTTGACATTCCATTCATATACTCCGATTTGTTGGCAATTGCTTTCAGATCGAAATCTTCCGGATTCAATATTTCATTATATTGGTCTTCAGGAATATCTTCGCCGGTGCTGAGATCGATAATGATCGGTTTAATATTTTTCTCAAATGTTTCCTGGATGTGTGCTTTGTCCGTTTCCAGGTCTCCGGCAATCAGAATATTTTCCAGCTTATCCAGTTTTTTGTTTTGCTCCTCTTTGGCGCGAAGGGAAACGACCGTGATAGAAACCAACAGCGAGCAAACAAAACAAACTCCCAGGACAACTGCAGCGATTTTTCTTGGGCTCTCAGACGACATTTCTCAGCAGCCTCCTTTTAATATTTTTATTGATATAAATTTTATCGATGATTGGGGCGAACATATTTATCGATGATTGGGGCGAACATATTACCAAACAGGATAGAAAGCATCATGCCTTCGGGAAAAGCCGGATTTACCACCCTGACCAGGATGACTAAAACCCCGATCAATAAACCGTAAAGGTACTTTCCCTGTTCGGTCATCGCAGCCGTTACCGGGTCAGTCGCCATGTAAACCGTTCCGAATGCAAATCCGCCCAACACCAGGTGCCA
>MVCZ01000115.1 GCA_002049825.1 Candidatus Zhuqueibacterota bacterium 4484_188 | reverse complement strand
AGCGGAAACAATACCAACCAGCGGTTAAATCAAGCGTCCGAGGAAACTAAGCTTTCGCTCGGCAAATACCTTACGCCCAACCTGTATTTGCAATATAAAACCAGTTTAAATTCCGCCGGACTACCGGGGTTGGGTGACATCCCCAAACCAAGCCTTTCCTGGGAATCCGGTGATCAATTGTTTCTGGAGTACCGGATTAATCGAAACTGGTCAATTTCAACTTTTTATGAAAAACAGGAAAATGACAAGTTCAAGATCGATATTAAATGGCGCCTTAATTTTTAAGGTTTTACTGGTTGGTTTATTGTTCCTTTGCCTGACAAACGGCTCGCTGTTTGCCGGACGTCTCAAGATCAAGGAGCTGGTATTTGTCGGGAATCACCATTTTTCGGCAAATGAGCTACGCGGTATTCTCAAATCCAAACCGGGTGCGTTATTCAATAATAAGCTGATGCGCCTTGACCGGATTTTGCTGAGGAATTTTTACCAATCGAAAGGATTTCTGGAAGTTTGGGTGGAAACAGGGATCAAACGTTCCGGTGAGAATATTACCATAAAATATACCATTGCAGAAGGAAAGCAGTTTTTACTTAAAGAAATTCGTATTAGCGGCGGGCAAATTCTTACCAATGAGCAAATGCGCAAAACTTTCAAGATAAAAGACGGCGATATTTTTCGGCGACAACAGATTGAGAACGGGCTGAACCTGATCGAAAATTACTACTACAATCATGGAAAACCGTACGTTGAGTTTGATCAAAAACAAGTTACCCGGGACTCGCTGATCACTATATTTATCAATGTAAAAGAACACGAAACAGTGGTAATTAAAGACATCGGTTACGTGGGATTAAAACAAACCCACGGCTACATTGTTCACCGGGAACTGGAAATCAAGCCTGGTGAAATCTATTCCCGGAAGAAAATCGAAAAATCTCAAAAAAACATCTACAGTACCGGTCTCTTTGATTTTGTCGGAATGGATTTGAAACCCATTTTAGGCGATCGCAGCCGGGTTGTGTTGAATATCCGGGTGGTCGAAAAAAAAGCCCGCTGGGTTGGCGCACGCTTTGGTGTCGCCTATGAACAGCAAACGGTTTATGGTGGAACTTTTGATTTTACCCTGGAATTCGGTCACCGGAATTTGTTTGGCTCGGCTCGGAGTGTCTCGGTAAATGTCATTCCTTCTTTGTCCTACGATTTTACAAAGGGGAAAATTATTAATCCCAAGAATCAGTTTAGTTTCACCTATGTTGAACCGTGGATTGGTTACACCCGAACGCCCGGGATTTTGCAGGCATCCTATTTCCAGGTGCGTCCGTTGAATTCCGCCGATTACGATTATTTTACCTCCTCTTTCCAGGTGCGGCACAAATTCAGTAACAATTGGCAGACTTCCGGAACCATTGCCTTTAACCAGGTGCGAATTCTGAGCGAAGACACCCTGGGTCAGGTGTATTTTACTCAAACCCGCGGGCAGGATTTTATTTATTCACTGGGTGTAAATATTATCCGGGACAGCCGGGATAATTATCTGAATCCCCAGGAAGGTTCGGTGGTGGAAACAAACATAAAATTTGCCTATTCGAAAAGACGGGACGACAAAACCGGTCTTACTACACTAAACCGGTTTATAAAGGTAATATTGCAGTGGAATCGTTACCAGGCGTTTCCTTACCGAAAGGGATGGATATTTGCTACGCGGCTGCGCGGCGGAAATATTTTCGAACTGGGTGCGCGCGGACACATTCCGCTGCTGGAACGATTTTATCTCGGTGGCGCGTCTTCGGTACGCGGTTACTCGGAGCAGTTGCTCGGTCCGGTGAGTTTTGATGAAAACGGCAGGGCTTCCGCCCTGGGTGGTAAATTGTTTCTCCTGGGTAATTTTGAATTACGTTTTCCGGTATTCTGGCTTTTCTGGGGCGAGATATTTTTCGACGCCGGGAATGTGTGGGCAGAAACGAACCTGTTAAAACTGAATGAAATTAAACCTGCTTCCGGGCTCGGTGTGGCGTTGGTTACGCCTTTCGGGCCCATCCGCTTCGATTACGGGGTCAAACTCAAACCGGAAACCTACGAGAAACGGGGTGAATTTCACATCAGCATTTCGTTTGCTTTCTAAAAAACGGTTGCTGTCCCGAGGGTTCATCACAATCGCTCAATGAAGAATTCTTTAAGCTCCTGATTCAGCCCCGATAAGAACGCAAGGTGTGTAATTGGGTAAACCGCCTGTTTGCCAACGCTGTCAGGGAAAGGGGAAAACCGAGAAAACCCGGAAATTTTAGGGTTAAGGTTTTTTACCAAATAAAAAAGCGAGGAGAAATTCTACCTCGCTTTACCTGGTGCCGGAGGTGGGACTCGAACCCACACCCAGTTTTAGCTGGACCGGATTTTGAGTCCGGCGCGTCTGCCAATTCCACCACTCCGGCAAAAATGCAGGGCAAATATAATACCCATGCCCTGCATTGTCAAGGTTGCTTTCAGATTAAGGTGTCTTCCGGTTATGATTTTTAAACAACCTCGGTATTCTCTTTGCAAACGATATGCAGCCGTTCCAGTTCTTTTAGAACGGGATTGTAGATGTCCGGGGTTACCGGAATCCGAACGCCGGTTTCGGTAATTTTGCCCTGCAGAATCAACTTCACCGCTATCGCTGCCGGCAGAGAAACTGTCCGGGACATGGATGAGTCGCCTTCCGGTTCCCCGAAATCGATTAAAGTAGAAGTGATACGTTCCTTGTGGTCGGGGAATTTCGCAAGAAAGTCGTGGTAGAGAATAATCATATCCCGCTCCGAAGGTCCGTACTGCAGCTTTTTCAGCATCTGGGAAGCCAGAAAATCCAGGGGCGTAATTGAGTCTGCATCTAATTTTTCTTCGCTGAGCAATCCCAACCATTCCATTCGTTTCAAAATATCATCATTTAATTCAACTTTTATCCGTAGGGCAATGTGTTGAGGAACTTCTTCAGCCGTCGGGCTTCCCACTATCCTGGCGGTGATTTCCCGGAATGTTAAACCTTTTGTCCCGGTTATCGGTCCTTCTTCCAGGAAACCTAATTTACTGAAGGCAAACATTGTTCTGCTCCACCCCGGGTAACGTAATGTTCCGCGGTACATAGTTTTGGTTTCCGGGATGCCGTACAGCTTGATGTAGGGTAACGAATCGCGGTTTGGGTAGGTTTCCAGGTTCAGATCATCAATTTTTATTGGCCAGTGGTATTTAAACAAATCGCTTCCCGGGATATCAATAATTTTGTCATCTTCCAGATAGCGGGCATTGTTACGTCCTGCCATAAGAACACCGCGCGGACTCCATGAAAATTTGTATTTACAGCAGGGGTCTGTAGAACCGGGCGCGGGCAGCCCTCCGCAGTAGGAACGAAATGATTCGATTTCCCCGCCGCGCCTCTTTACGTCGTGAATAATCCGCATGGCGGACATGTGGTCAATCCCGGGGTCTAACCCGATTTCATTAAGAAGAAGCAGATTCTTTTCTTTTGCTTTGGCGTCCAGTGCCTTCATGGCATCGCTGACGTAAGAGGTAGTGACTAATGGTTTGGCGTGTTTTAAACACAACTTGGCAACTTTTACATGATAGGTGTAAGGTGTAAGGCAACAGGCTAACACAAATGTCATTACTCCGAATCAGGTTTTCCAGATGGGAATCGTCATCGACTAACAATTGGACGGCGTTTCCTGACTTTTTTCCCCGAACTAATTTTTCGGCTTTTGAAACCGTGCGACTGGCTGGACGGCGTTTCCTGACTTTTTTCCCTGAACTAATTTTTCGGCTTTTGAAACCGTGCGACTGGCAACGGTAACTTCCGTTTCATTACTGCTTAACACCATCGGCTTGGCGACTAATCCGGCTCCCAAAATGAGCACTTTTTTCATCAAATCCTCCGGGAATATTGTGTGATTAAATTATTTAAGGTAAGATACTGCTGAAAAAGTTCTGTTTTCAACTCACAGCCAACTCCTGAATAACCAAACATAGCAACATCCATGTTTGTGAACCGATTCGGTTTATTTCTCATTACAAATTTCACGCTATATTATCGATTCACCGCTCAATTAACATTGACAATTTAGCTTAATAAATTTACTTAAATCAAGAATAATTAGAGATTTTTTGTATGACCACACCCGGCAGTGGGATGAGATCATGCTATTTTTTTGTAACCCTGGGAAGTTGTCCTCCTGTTTAATTGTTTAGCAGATAAACGAACTGTTCTCCAGAAAACAATACAGTGGCTTATGACAGGCTTTTAACAATTTTTACCACCGGAAATTATTTGATGTATTTTTCCAGGTACTTGAAATCGGGTGTCAGGAAACCGTAGTGAGCGATAACCGCCCGCCTGAATTCTGCCGGTATGTTTAGTTTCTCGTAGGGAAGCCCGAAATTACAGCTTGCCAATTCCGGGACAAAAGGCAGAAGCGCTTCTCCAAAGCTTTGCGAAGCTTCACGGGGTAATTCACTGGGCAGTTTGTCGACCGCCAAAACCACCACACCATTTCCTTCATACCCGTCTTTGATTGTTTCCTGAATTGGATCGTACACGTAGATTGGATTTTCAGAATTGGTTGCTTTCAGATTGCATTCAATCGAACCTTCCACATCGCAGGTGATGTCGCCGATTACCCGTAATCGGCTGATTTGACCGGACTCGAAAAGCCGCCGTAAATATTTTATGGTAACCAGTTTCGGATACCGCGGCTCCCAGTAAATTCCGTTGATCAGCAGGGTAAGATGGGGCAAATAGCTCTCGAACCGACCGATATATTTTTCCGGGTGGTCGTAGTAATCCTGCAATTCAAATTGCACGGTTTCCGATTTGGGAGTAACGATGTCGGATTCCTTGAAAACCACTTTATAGACGCGCTTATCAGTATAATTTTCATTTTTCATAAATTGTTCAAGTTCGCCGGGCAGGATGGTTTCTACCGGTAACAGATCAAAAATTTCCTGCGCACCCTGCGAAACATGACCGTAACCGGCAAAACCACAAGTCAGGGGAGTCAATGAAGCGGGAAGACCTTCTGCTTTGATTCGCTCGCCAACTGCCCTGACCGATTCTTTGGCTTCGGTTAAGGAATGGTAATGAAGCGCTTGCCGAATGTCCGAAAACGGGGTTGCAATTCCTTCCCATTGTAATCTTTGCCCAAACGCCCAGAGCGAATCAATCATTCCGGCATAACCGGCGAAGCGTCCGAAAAAAATCAGCCGTCGTCCCTGGGAGTCGGTTACTTTTTCGTAATCGATGAGGGTGGTGCGCAAATCCAGTATATATTTAAGCATGGGCATATTATAGGTCTGTCCTTTGATGGTGTGAGAGAAGAAACAATAATGCTGCTTCGGCAAAAAGTCGGGAATGGGTATTTCTTTTACCCCAAATATGATGTTGCAGTCGGATAAATCCCGGGAAATCGTTGCCCCGGCATCCTGATACTCCTGGTCTCCAAAAATCCGGTTTGATGCCGGTTCTACTACAACCTGTAAACCGTCCTTTTCGATTAATTGCCTGACCTGCCGGGGTGTCAGCGGTGCCCTTTTTTCAGTGGTGTCTTTGTTCTCCTGCCGAATTCCGATCTTGTGTAACATGTTTCCTCCGTAAGCTAAATGAGCGTCATCGTAGCGAGTTTCCGTAATCAACCGGGAATGAATTTAAGCAATGTTCTATTTTTGTTGAAAATGGAATTATTTTTTCTCAACTTCACCGGCAAATAAATTTTGTAAATTATCGAAAATAGACCTGAATATAGTTTGCGGGGTAAATCGTGACAGCAGATGAAATGTTAGCCAAAATAAATGAGACCGCCCTTCTGGTCGGTTATTTTTCCTATCCCGAATTTAACGTGTGCCGGGTGCTGCGTCCGAAAGTGGAAAGGATGGTTACAGCGTTTGATAGCATAAAGTTCTTGTATATTGATATTCACCGGTATCCGCAGATCAGCGGACAGTTTATCGTCTTCGCGGTGCCCACCATTATTGTTCTCCGGAACGGGAAGGAGTTGCGGCGTATCAGCCGTCATATTTCGGTAGGTGAGTTGAAATCTTTTCTTGACCGAATAGTGCAACTGCAGGGAGAGGAGGATGAAAATTCCCGCTGAAATACCGCAACCGCTGTTTCTGACCGCGGTCGAAATTGAAGCGATCCGGGCGGCACTGGAGCAGATGCTTCCCCGGCGACTGACCATCTCTTTAAACCTTGGGCGAAGCCACCGGGAGGTTATTTTAACTGACCGGAATTCGTTTTTGCTGGGCGAAACACCGGTTGCTCTGACCGAAGTTCTGTTCCGCAAACCCGAAGACAGGACAATCTTTATCTTTGAACAGGAAGCCTGGAAAAAATGGCAGCGCTTCGATTCCGCCACCGGTAAATTTTATAAGATGGTTTTTACCGCCCCGGCACGACCACCTACCATTGAGATTAGCGGTGTCAAAATGCACGTCACTAAAGACGCCGATCCTGTAATGGATACCGGGAATAAAATCGCTACCTTGCATAAAATCAGCGGTACGGTTCTCGACACCTGTTTAGGATTGGGTTACACCGCTATTGCCTGCGCAGAGAAAAAACAGGTAAAAAGAGTGCTGGTTTGCGAAGCGGATATGAATGTTTTTCACTTGTGCCGGCAGAACCCCTGGTCAGCAGCGCTTTTCGCAAACCGAAAAATACAACCGGTTCTTGTGCCGGCGCAGGATTTTATCTCCGGCATTCCTGATTCCTATTTCGATGTGGTCTTGCACGATCCACCTCGTTTTGCTATGTCGCCGGAGTTGTATTCGGAAAAATTTTACCGGGATTTGTTTCGGATTATGAAAAGGGGAGGTGAACTGTACCACTACACCGGGAATCCTAATCAGCGGGTGCGGAAAAAATCACTGCTTATCCAAACCAGGGAATTACTGACCCAGGTTGGTTTTCGTCAGGTGAAACAGGCATATTTTGAAAAACAATTCTCAGATGGAATGATCACAAGGGTAACTCGTCATTTTCACTCGTTTCAAAAGAAAAATTTTCTTCCTCCTCACGGATAATCAGCAAGATGGCGCTTTGTGGAATGATAATATAGTTCTCGCCTTCGTATTTGATTTCTACACCGGCTTTTTGCAGAAAAAGGGCATAGTCTCCGGGTTTCGCCTGGACGGGCAGGTATTTCATCTCTTGCGTTTTTTTCTTCCAGGGTTCATCCGCTAAATCTGACGGCTCCGCCAGCGGAATCCCCGGTCCGGTCTGGATGACAAATCCACCGATCACTTCTTCTTTAGATTTTACCGTCTGGGGAAGATACAGCCCAACCTTGGTTCGTTCTTCGTCCAAATCCGGTTTTAATAGCACGCGGTCGCCGGTTACAATCAACTTCTTCTTTTTCATACTACCCCAAACATATTTTGAGGGAAGTTAATACAGGTTACCGGAAAGTCAAAATAAATTGGAGAAAAAATCATGTTCTTTGCTGCCAACGCTGCTCACATCACTTCCGATTTCCCAAACCCGTACAGATATTGCTTAACAAAAGTGGTGGGGAATATTGTATTACCGGTACATCTTCAGCATCTTTTTTTCCGTTTCCCGGTTTCCGGTGGAAAGTTCCCCGAAAAACGGAAGGGCGAAAAAACCGCCCAAAAGCAGCATTGGCAAAAGAAAAGCTGAGTTAATCTGGCTGAATGACATGGGGAAATTGCTCCTGAAATCTTTGGTTATAAATCGTAAAATCTATTCTCTTTTGAATAAAATATTTGGTTGGCGGTTAAAAAGTATTTACCACAAAAGTTTTAGTACAAAAATGTGAGGTGCCTGTTTTTCTGAAATTACAAATGGGAAAGCGAAAATATTACCAACGCCCCGGCAACAAAGGCGGAAGTATCCAACATGCGGTCCCAAAACATGCGGATACGTAAATCCTGGTTAAAAAATTGTTCGACTTCACGAATTCCCCCGGCAAGTAAGCCCATAATTGCTGCCCCCAGGTATGAATGAAAAAGAAGTACCGGCAGCAACAAAAGTGCGCCGTAAGAAGCGTGAAGCGCCTGGTCGAGCACATTTGCCCAGCCGGTTCGCCGCGGTCGCCAGGGGCGTTTTCGGGCGGCAGTATTAAGTATTGCATGATATTCCCGCGGGGTCGTGTCCTGAAGCGCTTCCAAAACCTGATTCAGTTTTTGCTTTCTCTTTTCTTTTTCCTGCGGTGTGGTCATTTTTAAATTTTCCTTTTATCGCGCTTGTTTAGTTGTTTCTTTAATCACACGAAGACCATTCATATAATGGAAAAATAAGCTAAAACCCGGTACGGTTAAAAAATGAACGTCCAACAACCGGCAAAGTTCCTCTGCACAAATCCGCCTGGTTTCGGCGTTTATTTTAGATGTATTACATTTCAACCGATAAAATGCCGGTGATGGGAAGTGTTCTACCGGCTTATCGGAATAATTTTAGCTTATTATCATAATCAATGTGAATATCTTCGGACGCCCAGATTTCGGTCCGGGTAGGTCCCATTTGGGTTTCTATGGTCTGGATATATTTTTTGCAATTCCAATTTCTTATCTTTTTCGATTCTCCAAGATCGAGCGGAATAACGGTGTAGGTTTTTCTAGCATTGTCCAAAAAATACATTTTCTTCTCGTTCAGCAGCAGAATGTAGGATCGATTTTCATTGTCGCTTCTCACTTTGTCTTTGGTGATCCAGATGGTTTCGATAACGTCTTTTGCCGGTTGTTCCAAGAAAATATCATTTTCCTTTTCCCTGGAAATCGTTTTTGAGGTAGGTGGCAGCGCAACCTCGCTCCGGCGGTAAACGTCCCCCACTTTCTCTAGGAGATTTTCTTTGAGCAACGCCAGCCGAATCCGTTGCGGTTCGGCAGTAATCCCGGAAAGGATTTGGTTCACATTGTCTTCGGTGTAGTCGGAGCCGCGTTCAAAGAAACCGGAAATCTCTTCCAGGACAATACGCTGTTTCTTTTGTTGCGATGGAAATCGAATCAGTTTATTCTTCTTGAAAAAAGTGTCCAGGACCGTTTGCCGGTAATTTTCTAGTCGCTTCTGCTGGAGAGGTTTTTCGTTGTTCCGGAAGGAGATGATTTCCTGCAGGGTAAGTGAAAAAATCTGTTCATTGACCCGGAAGATTACATAATATTGCTCTTTGGTTCGCCGGACAAGTTCTGCTTGTTCCAGTTTCTTTAAATGAAAAGAAACGGTAGAGGCGGCAAGATTCATTCGATTGGCAAGTTCTTCCACACACTGGGATTCTTCCATCAGGGAATTGAGAATCATCAGCCGGGAAGAATCGGACAGGGCTTTCAGTATTTGAATACTTTTGGAAATCTCCATGGAGCATTCTCCTGTTTTTGTGTTTCTCCAATTCCCAACCAT
>MVCZ01000114.1 GCA_002049825.1 Candidatus Zhuqueibacterota bacterium 4484_188 | reverse complement strand
TATCTAAAAACCGGCACCGAGGGCGAGGTGTATATCGAGGTTGTCGTAGACTGTTGCAGCAGAACGGGCATTGGAAAAATATCGATATAAACCCGGAACATTTAAAGGAAAACCGGTAAGTTATAAAATTGTAGAGCTGTTCCGTTTTAAAAGGAGTACTCCCGAGTGATCGCGAAAAGAACAAACTATTTAGTGGGAATTGCCGGGAATATTGGTGTTGGCAAGACCACCCTGACCCGAAATTTAGCCGAACGCCTCAAATGGAATCCATATTACGAAAGTGTGATTGACAATCCTTACCTGGATGATTTTTACGCCGATATGCGGCGCTGGAGCTTTAACTTGCAAATCTATTTTTTGGCACACCGGTTTCGCTCGCAAAAAGAGATTGCCGACTCGAACCAGCCGGCAATCCAGGACCGCACAATTTATGAAGATGTGGAAATCTTTGCCAAATCCCTCTACGAGCAGGGGTACATGAATGAACGTGATCACCGCACCTACCGTGATTTGTTCAGAGATATGGTTTATTTTCTTCCCAAGCCGGATTTAATTATTTACCTGAAAGCCTCGGTGAAAGTCCTGATGTCGCGAATTAAGCAGCGAGGCAGGGATTTTGAGAAGACTATTTCGCCGGATTATATAGAATATTTAAATCATGCCTACGAGCGCTGGATGAAAGAAGCACGCGAAACATTCACCATTCTCACCGTAAATGCTGATGAAGTGGATTTCTTGCGGGAAAACGATAAATTTGAAGAGCTGGTAAAACAAATTCGTGAATACTGTCCGTAAAAAGCATATTGTTTTTTTGAGCTATTATTTTCCTCCGATGGGTGGCGGTGGTGTGCAGCGGGTCTTAAAGTTTCTGAAGTATTGGGATTTTAACCAATACCACCTCACGGTTGTGACCGTTAAACCCAGTTTCTTCTATGCACAGGACGGCAAGTTGCTGGAAGAGATTCCTTCCCCTGTCCGCGTTCTTCGCACTGGCTCTGCCGATCCTTTCCGGTTAATTTATTTGCTGAAAAAAGTAATCCCGCTCCCGAAGAGTACAGCGGAATCGCAGCGCCGGGAAAGCAGCGACTTGTTGCGCAGAATAGCGGGTTATCTTTTTTTACCGGACAGCCGGCTGTTATGGTTACCTTTCGCACTGGTAAAAATCCGGCGCTTGCACCGCCGGCAACCGGTTGATTTGATTGTCGCCACGCTTCCGCCGTTTACTACCGGGCTGGTGGGCTACTTTGCAAACCGGTTATTAAAAATTCCATATCTGCTTGATTTCCGGGACGCCTGGACGAATAATCCATACCTGCCGCAAATGACTTCGGTGCACGATTTTCTGCAGTCGAAAATTGAGGCTATCGTTGTCCGGCGGGCGACGGGTATGGCTTTTGTCAATCCCAATTTGCAGCAGTATTACATGGAGCGGTACCCTTTCTTGTCCCGGCAACGATGCCGCGCTGTTCGCAACGGATTCGACCCGGAAGATTTTGCAAACGTGGAGAAAGAAAGTACGCCTCCGAAAGACGATATTTTTAGAGTGGGAATCCTTGGCACCGTGTATTCCCAGGGAAATGCACCGTACTCTTTGTTGGAGGCGCTTTCACGGATGAAACACGATGATCCGGATTTGGCAAATCGTTTCAGGCTGGTTTTTGTGGGAAAATGGGCGGGTAATTTTTTAAGCCGGGTCTCGGAATACCATGTAGACGATTTGTTGGAATGGGTCGATTACCTGCCGCATCAGGAACTGTTGCGCTTTGCCCGACAACTGGATGCCCTGTGCCTGGCAATCCAAACCGGTCTGCCGGGCAGTGAAAACGTGACGCCCGGTAGAATTTATGAATACCTGGCTTTACACAAACCTATTCGCGCTCTGTCCGCTCGACAGCGACCTGGCGCGACTGGTGTGGGAAAACAATGCCGGCGAAGTGGTTGACTACCCGGATGTCAGCCGGAGTCAAAGTGTGTTAACTGGCTGGCTGGCAGACCCACGGGTGTTTCATTCAACCTATTCGTTCCGCTCTAATATCGCCGCGACCGAATTAGCGTTCAATTTATGCGGTTTGTTGAACAAATCCTACCGGAAAACTAATATTCGCTGCAAATAACTTTGTATTACAGAAACCGCTACGTTGATTTTTGTAACGATCATTGATGATTATCCTACTCTTGATTGACTTCTTATATGTGAAAAAAAAGAAAGCTTGATATTTTGTGTAAAATTTCTTATTTTTAATTAAATTAGTGTAATTTTGGTCAGCGGAATATCGACCACTTATGAAGATCAGATTACAGGAAGTAAACATGATGAACAACAAATTACTCTCAAATTCTTGCTGGTTGCACGAGCCTTGAGTTCTCTGCATCTTGTTGTTTGTCATGTGACGACTTGATTCCCCGCTTCATTTTCTCGCAAAGGCTGAGTCTCAAGATTTCGCAATCACACGGACCTTCGGAACTTGACTGTAACCGAAACCGAATGTGATTATCTGTCTGCCAAAGGGAGTGTTGACCTTTTCAATAGGAGATAAGTTTCTGAGAACTGGAAAATGTTTTTAATTCTTCTCATTATGCCAGGGAAATAAGGAAATAGGTAGGAGGAAAAGTAGCTGAAAAACATGCCAAAAATTTCAAGGAGGAAAAATCATGTTAAACAAAAAAGTAAAGTATTTAACCCGATTAAAAAAGATTCCGGAATTATCTTCCGCTGAAAAACAGGTATTATCTCAGGTTACCGAGAAATTTGCTTTCCGAACCAACAGTTATTACCAGCAATTGATTAATTGGAATGATCCGAAGGATCCGATTCGCAGAATTATCATACCCAGTCTTCAGGAATTGGATATGTGGGGTGAATTGGATGCTTCCCACGAACACCTTTATACTAAGGTTCCCGGTCTGGAACACAAGTACGAATACACCGCGTTGCTGCTTATTAATGATGTGTGTGGCGGCTATTGCCGGTTCTGTTTTCGTAAAAGGCTCTTTACCGAGGGCAATGATGAAGTGGCACGGGATATTTCCGAAGGATTAGCATATATTCGTCAACATCCCAAAATCAATAATGTTCTGCTTACCGGTGGCGATCCGCTGGTGATGTCGACCCGGAAGCTGGAAAACATAATCCGGCAGGTCAGGGAAATTGACCATGTCAGGATTATTCGTATTGGTTCAAAAATGCCTGCATTTAACCCCTATCGTATTCTGGATGACCCTGAATTAGTCCGAATGCTGCAACGGTACAGCCAGGATGAGAAAAAGATTTATTTAATTGCTCATTTTAATCACCCGAGGGAACTAACCCCTGTTGCAATCCAGGCATTGAATATGGTGCAAAAAGCGGGTGTGATTACCATCAATCAGACACCGCTGTTAAAAGGTGTGAATGACGATCCGATTGTTCTGGCGGAATTGTTCAACCGGCTCTCCTATATTGGCGTTCCGCCCTACTATGTTTTCCAATGTCGACCGACTGCGGGAAACAAAATGTTTGCTGTACCCATTGAGGAAGGATTGGAAATTTTTGAACAGGCGAGAATGCATTGTTCCGGCTTGGCAAAGCGGGCGCGGTTCGTGATGTCGCACGCTACCGGTAAGGTGGAAATTATGGGGATGTCGGATGAATTGATTTACTTCCGTTATCACCGGGCAGCCGACCCGGAAACCAAAGCGCGGTTCATGGCTTTCAGACGGGACCCGGAAGCCTACTGGTTAGACGATTACATCGAACTGGTGGATGAATATGATTTTGAAAATCCCTTTTACAGTCTGTTTTTCGAAAACAGTAGAGGCGCCTAGTAAATCGGGCGCGGATTTGTGATGAGGAAAGTATCCGGAATATTACTTTTGCCCGGATTGAATCTGATGATCATTACCCGGCAAAAAGCAAGCTTGAATGTTTAGTATGAAATTTTGTGTAAAACAGATGGAGACTGTTGCGGGAAAGTAATTTTTTAGACCAGATCAATTCCTGCTGATTCTATCTTTTCCAGCAAAGTATCGCTGTTAACCAATCTTTCAGCAGCCTCGATGTCCTTATAAATCGGTCGATCGGCTTCCAGAAAGGGAACATGTTTTCGGATTTCCCGGTAGGCGATTACTGTTCCTTCCCCTAAAATATTTTCCGGGTTGTCCGAACCGTTATTTTTATTCATTGATTGCATTCTTAGGTCCAGCGCCTGGGCGGCGTAGATCATTTCGATGGCGACAATCTTGCTTACATTTTGTAAAATTTTCCGTGCCTTTCTTGCTGCAATCGGCGCCATGCTGACGTGGTCTTCCTGGTTTTCACAAGTGGGGATGGAGTCCACGCTGGCCGGGTGTGCCAGCGATTTGTTCTCGGAAGCCAATGCTGCGGCAGTGTATTGCGCCAGCATCAGCCCGCTGCTTAACCCGCTGTTGGATATCAGGAAAGAAGGTAAACCTCCGTTCAGGTTTTTATCAGACATACGGGCAATGCGCCTCTCGGCAATGCTGCCGATTTCACTGGCTAGTATGGCGAGAAAATCCGCCGCGAAAGCGATTGGCTGAGCATGAAAATTTCCACCGGAAATAGCTTTGTTCCGGTCGGCAATCTCCGGCAGAATCACCGGGTTGTCGTTGGTGGCATTCAACTCAATTTCTAAAATTCTGCAAATGTAATCAAGCCCATCCCGTACGCCTGCCAACACCTGGGGATGACAGCGTAAGCTGTAAGCATCCTGGACTTTTTCAGGGCGGCGATCCAGCAATTTACTGCCCCTGGTTAACCGGCGAATATTTTGAGCGGTTTTTACTTGCCCGGGATGCGGGCGAAGCTGATGGATTTCCTTGCGGAACGCCGACGAAATTCCCTCCAGTGCTTCCAGGCTCATTGCCATAGCAATATCGGCTTTCTTCACCAATTGATTCACATCGTAAACTGTTAGGGCAAGAATTGCGGTAGATACCTGTGTGCCGTTATTCAGCGCCAGACCTTCTTTTGCTTCTAAAATAATTCGGGGAATTCCGGCAAATTCCATTGCTTCCCAGCCGTAGAGCAATTCCCATTCTTCGATATCCCGGTGGAAATAGTAAGCTTTCCCGCTGTTCGATTTTTCATCTTCATGTGGATCACAGCTCAGCACCAGGGTTAAATGGGATAGCGGGGCTAAATCGCCACTGGCGCCGACCGAACCCTGTTCGGGAATCCAGGGTGTCACGCCTTTTTCCAGCATTTGCAAAAGCGTTTCAATGACCGCCAGGCGGATTCCGGAGTACCCTTTGATCAGTGTGTTGGCACGAAGCAACATCGCCGCACGCACTACTTCGATGGGGAGTGGGGCACCGGTACCGGCAGAGTGGCTCATAATCAGATTTCGCTGAAGTTGCTTCAGATTGTTTCGGCTGATTGAGACTGTTGCCTTTGAGCCAAAACCGGTATTCACACCATACACTACCGGTTCGCCGCTCTGCTGAACTTTTTCCACCCATTTCCGGCTTTTTTCAATCCGGGGCAGCGCGTCTTCTGAAATGGCGAAACGAACCCCGGGTTTGCGTGCGCACCGCACAACGTCCAATAAGGTTAGGTGATTCCCATCTAAAATTAGTCGTTCTTGATTTACCTTTGCTGAACTCATTTTTTCCGCTCCTGACATAGGTCTGTGCCCTGTAATCCCATTGAATTTGGAGAAACAACACAATTTGAACAAGAAGAAATTATTTTTGATGGGTGACGGCAAAATTGTTTTGGGAGTAAACGAAAGGGTCTCCTGAGCAAATGTGTTCGGCTCCCAAAACCG
>MVCZ01000113.1 GCA_002049825.1 Candidatus Zhuqueibacterota bacterium 4484_188 | reverse complement strand
GGGATGTCCGGGTGTTGGTGGAAGACAGTACTATTTATGACCAGAATAAATATCCTGGCGATCCGGTTGCTCTGGTCAACGGCGGCGCCGACACGATGAGTGTAGATGTGAAGTCGGTAGGGAAAGTCGCTATTTTAAGCCTGAAACTCATATCGCCTCCAGGTGCCACAGACAGCACCCTTTCCACCGGGCAAAGCTTTGTTTTACAGGCAAAAGTCAGGTTCAGCGGTTCGCTGAAAGCCGGGGGACGTCAGGCAGAAGTCATTTTCCCGCCAAGCGGTAACTTTGCCCTGGAAGATACCAGTACCGTGAAGAAATTCCTGGGCGGCAGTGTTTTGGAAGATTCGGTGGTCTGGCAAATCAGGGCACCGGAAAACATTCTTACCGCCGAAGCAAAAAATACCGCTTCGGCGAAATTCCTTTCTGTCACCGGGCAAACCTCGCCGGAGTTTCAGGTAGCCCGGGGCGGCGAAGATGAGGAAGACGATTCTTCCGAGAGTATTAAGGAATTACTCGGACAATTGTATTCGATAGATGTTCGGGCGCAGGCGGTAGAAAAAAACACCGGTGAAATCCGCTCTGCCACGTCGAGTGTCGATGTAACGGTGCAGGAAAAAGCGCAGTTGTCGCTGGATGCGCAAATCGTTTCTCCGCCGGGAGCAATGGACCGGATTCTGAGTACTTACCAGTCATTCGCTTTAAAAATAACCGTTAATCGCCTGGGCGAAGCACAAACGGTGGGAGACAGCAAAGTGCGGGTGCGTTTGCCGGCGGGATTCAGTTTCGGCGATGTTGGCGGCAGTCGACGGGATTCATTGTTCTCGATTTTCGAGAATACCAGTGCCACTGTTTCGGTGTATTCCGACAGTATTGCCCATTCCAATATAGCACCACTGGTTATCTGGATTAGCGAACCGGCATTTGATGTTAATACTAACGATACTGCTCAGGTTCTGATTCGGCAGAAGGAATTCGATAACTTAAAAATCGTGAAGCGCGCCAACCTGGTGCTTACCAGCCAAACCCAAGCCGACTCGCTGGCAAAGGACCAGCAATTTGAGATACAGGCGGTGGTCAAAAACCGGGGAACCGCCGGCGTGTTGCCGGTGGATTCGGTGTGGGTGAATTTGCGCTACGACACCACCGGTTTCGAGATTCTTTCAGCAGATACGTTACAGCGGGTTCAATTGAGCGATACGGCGCGCTGGATGCTCAAAGCGCGTGGAATTCCCGGTAAATTTAAAATATTCCCGACAATTGAGGATAATGTTCTGTATGATGAAAACAATTACAGTTCTATCAGGGTGTTTAAATCCGATTCGCTGGATACGCTGGAGTTAACCGTGATTGATCTGGGCGACATTGCCATCAAGGCGTTTTCTTTCCCGGGTAGCACAGACAGCACCAGAATTCTCACGTCAACGGATCAGGATAGTATTTTACTGCGCTTGGTGGTGCAAAACAATCCATTGTTCCCGCAGAATCGTCTGGCAATGCTTACCCTGCCATCCGGAATCAGCAGTTTGAACAATTTGCAGCAACCTGTTCCTGCCAATGGAGTGGTTGAGTGGTACCTCAATGTTTCCGGGGACACCACCAACGGGTACCAAAGCATTCAGGTAAAAGCCGAAGCAACCTCGAACATTAACGGCAGCACGGTGGAAAAATTTGCCACGGTTTCCATAAAAACCATTACCAAGGCTACACTGAGCCTGAGTGCCCGGGTTACCGATCCGCCCGGTGCGATGGACGATACGGTGAGTTACGGACAGGAATTTACCCTGCGGGCGCTGGTGCAAAAAAACGGTGCCGCACCGGTGGTTGGCACTGGTGTAGTACAGGTTGCCGCAACAAACGATTCACTGCAAATCTGGAGCGAAGCGACCTCGAGCTGGGTAACCAGCCTGGCGAAACCTTTCTCCGCTGACACACCGGTCTTCTGGAAAATAAAAGCCGATACCAACCAGGTGGTTTCACGGATATTACGTAAAATTCAAAACTTGCAGGCGCAGAAAATACTAACACGGCAGCAGACATTTTCGGTAAATGAAGGTGGCAGCAATCCGTTTGTGGAAGCCAAATCGCAAATCGAAGCAGATATTCGCCGGCTTTCCAACGATTTGAATCAGCATATCAGCCGTTCGATGTTGCGCACGACTATTCAGTCGGCGCTCAACGATTCTTTAACCGGAAAACCCGCCTTTGTTGCCCGCGCATTGGTGGAAACGGACATTGTAATCCAACCGATGACCGAGCTGCATATTCTGGCATCAAGTGTAGTAGCGCCTTCGCGGGTCAGTACTAACCAGGTTTTCACTGTCCGTGCAGATATTGCCACCGACGGCGAAATTAGCCCGCAGCGAGAAGCAAAGCTGGTAATTCCCGGATTCCAGATTCCCGATGCCCAGAAATTCTTCACCGGCAACCGGGTCAGTTGGCAGGTCACCGCGCCGGCAAACGCCCCGCAGGTGCAAACCCTACCGGATTCTATCATTGTCTGGGCGGTGGACCTGAACAGCGGAGAAACGCGGGCGGATACCTTTGCCAGTTCGCTGGTTCTGGAACAGGAAGCGGTAGTGGGCATCAGTCTTAAAATAATATCTCCGCCATCGGCTGTGGGCGGACGTCTGTCGTTTAATCAAATCTTTAATATCAAGGCTACTGTGCACAAATCCGGAAATGCCGGTTTAACCGGTACGGGAGAAATTAAACTGAATTATAATCCCCAGGAACTCGAATTACTGAATCAACCGAATATCAAGTCGTTTACCTGGCCGGATTCTACCGTGGAATGGGTGCTGAAAACGCCTGAACGGATTATCAATTCGCAGCTCAAAGTGAGTTTTGCCCAGGTGCCGAGTGATGTCAACACCGGTGATCCCGCAAAAATAGATCCGCAGAACAGCGCCGCCCTGGTGGGAATTTCCACAGAAGTTCACCGTCTGCGTGTAACCAGGGTGCCGGAATTCGCCCCGACGAAAATTAACCGGCAAAGCGATACCCGTATTCCGCTGTTCGGATTGGAATTTAACAATGAAAAAACATCTGACTTTATTCCCACGGTGCAGGTGGATAGCCTGACATTGGTACTGTTTGATTCCAATGGAGACACTATCTCGAATCCGGGCACGGTGCTTTCCAGTATCGAAATAGTGAATCCTGCCCGGGCAGCGCTGAGCAAGACCACCGGAACGCCACGGACGTTTGCCACCCTGAATTTGGGTCCTTCCACACCCGGACTCATCCCGGTTAAATTTAATACCGCTGTTATGGAGTTAGCCGCCGGTGTGAAAGACACCATGGTTGTGCTGGTGAATATATCCGATAACTCACCCAACAAGAGTTTCCGGATGCGAATCACCGATATTCACGCGGTGGAAATTTCTACCCGGAATCTGATTCAACTGGTAGACCAAAACGGTAACCTGTGGAATCCGGAAAATGCTTCCGGTCTTTCCAATACGCTCACGGTCATTTTCCGTGATGAATCGAAAATTTTTGGTAATTACCCGAACCCGTTCAATAATGAAGACGGATTCACGCGGTTTGTTTTTTGGATGGAAGACGGCGGGAGCGCAGAACTGCGAATCTACACCTTGTTGGGCGGATTGGTGTGGTCGAAAAAAATAGAGAATCTGAGTGGTGACCAAACGGTCAAACCCGGACATTTAAAACAAAGGTTGCGTATATTAAATAGAAAGCGTGTTGCATCATGAAATGTAGTAGATCGATTCGCTGCACAATTATGATTTTTTTAACGGTAGTACTTTGCTTGTTCGGGAACGTATTGGCAACCAGCGACGGAGAGCATGGAACGACCATGAACTTAAGTTATGGTGCTGGGGCGCGGGCAATGAGTTTAGGTCGGGCGTACGTGGCTGCTGCCATCGACCCCACTGCTGTTTTCTGGAACCCTGCCGGTCTGGAGTTGATACCGCGTACTTCATTTACCCTTTTTCATAATCAGATTTTTGAGGGGACCATTTATGACTTCGGCGGGTTTGTGTATCCTACATTAACTTACGGCACGGTTGGTTTGGGATTCGCCCGTCTGGGAACCGGCGATATTCCGGTAACCAGCCGGGATAATGTGCGGTTGGGGCAGATGAACTACGAGGAAGACGAACTCTATTTATCCTATGCCAAAAAACTTCCTTTCGATTTGTACGGCGGGTTTACCTTTAAAATTCGCCGGCAGTTGTTTTCTTTCATTAACCAGGGTGCCACCGGCTTGGGACTGGACCTCGGGCTGATGTACCGCCCGCATTGGGAAGGCAGCCTTTTGCGCAACCTGGCTTTTGGATTTAGCTATCGCAACCTGATTTCCCCCGGATTAAAATTGGGCAGCGAAACCGATAATGAGCCCTATCATTTAACATTTGGTTTAATCAAGAGCCTGATAGTAGGGCAGGGCACAAAATTTAACATACTGCTGGATTATCATAAATCGCGTTTTGAAAGCGCTACCATTCACGCTGGCACGGAATATGTATTTCGCGATCTGGGAAGCCTGAGGGTGGGGTTCGATAACAGCCAGCTTGCTTTTGGCGCCGGAATCAAATACTCCTTTTTACAAATTGACTACTCTTTTGGATCATCTATAGGCAACGGTGAATTTCCGCCGACCCATCGATTTTCGCTAACTTTCAATCTTGGAAAATCGCGCCAGGAATTGATTTTGATTGCTGAAAAAAAACGCAAACAGCGTGAGAAGGAATTGGTAGAACGCACCAAGGAAGCCGAACGGCAGAGTTTTATTGCAAAACACCTGAAACAGGGTAAAGATTACCTGAACGAACAGCGCTATTTCGATGCTTATGTTGAATTTCAACAGGTGGTCTCGGTGGATCCTTTCAATAAAGAAGCGAATGCTTTAATGGAAAACACCAACGAATTGATTGAAAAAGACCTGGCTCAGAAACAGCAAGAAGAGATTGCCAAAGCGGTGAATAAAGAACTGGAGAAAGAGAACCAGACCTATATGAAACTGCATTTTGACAAGGGCACGCTTTTCTTACAAAAAAATCAGTTTACTGATGCTTTGGTTGAGTTTAACTTAGCCCTTGAGCGTGCGCCGGGCAGTCCAGTGATTAAGGAAGCGATTGCCACTACGGAAAGGCGGCTGGAGGCGCAAGTGAGGGTGTTGGTAAGTAAAGGAAGAAAGCAGTTTCAGGAAGGAAATTATTCGGAAGCTTTGCAGACTTTAAGCGAAGCGCTGGTTCTGGCGCCGGAAGATCCGAAGCTTAAGGATGAAATTAAAACCCTGGCAAACCGGATTAAAATTCAGCAATATGTTGAGCAGGCTCTCCAGCTTTACGATTTGGGAAATTACCAGCAAGCGCTTTCCCTGTTTGAAGAAGCATTTAAAATGGATCCTTCGAACAAGCGGTTAAAAGATTATATTGAGCGAACCAAGCGCGGTATGGGTGTGGTTGAGCAGGAAATGGACCAGGAATCCGAACGGCGGTATATTCGCGGGGTTGATCTGTTCCTTGCCGGGCGTTACCAGGAAGCGTTGAACATCTGGAAAGACCTGGAGCAGAAATATCCCTACAGCAAGAAACTACAGGAAGCAATTCGCAGTGCTGAGGATCGTTTGAAAAAGACAAAATGAGATAAAGAATAAAAAAGGTTGAGCCGAAGAATTTTATATCATGTTTAAGAATGTTCATAAAGAAGAAATTATTATCCCTGCCCAGATGTCCTATCTGCAACAGGTAAGGGAATTTATTGAACATATCGGTAAAAAGAACCGTTTCAGTGATAAAGTTACCAATTCTTTTAAGCTGGTTGTGGATGAAGCCTGTACCAATATTATTCGCCACGGTTACCGTGATGTGAAGAATGGGCAGATTGTGATTCGGGCGATTGTGCGGCGGTTGAGTTTAACCATGGTAGTGATTGATCGTGGCAAGAGTTATGATCCGCGGCAGGTGCAAAATCCCGATTTACAAAAGTATATTTCTATCGGCAAAAAGGGGGGCTTGGGCATTTTTATGATGCGCAAGCTGATGTGTGTCATTATGACTTTTCTGGCAATGGGAGCCTATACTGTTTTCCATTCCCGAACGGCAGCAAAAATTACCCGGGAAGTGAACACTAGTATGAGTGCCCAATGTTCCAATCTTGCCAGGATATCCTGGGAACCCTTAAATAGCAAAAAAGACATTACCCTGTTTGAGAATGCTAAATCTACCCGAGAAAGCAACAAAGATCTCATTTCGATGGTGTTTATCACCGACACGAAAATGCGCCCGGTCGCAAGCTATCCGGTAATGTCCCGGATATTACAAAAACCATTGCCAACAGGAAAACGCACACTGATTGACAATATGGAAAACACCGGTATTTATCAAATCGTTTTTAATCCGGACAGTGTGTTTTATGCGTATATCAATCCGGTTACCACACCGGGTGTCATTACCGCTCCGCTGGGATATGCCCAAATCTGGGTAAACCGGAAGGCAGTGGCACAGCGCATTCATAATTCTCGGGTAAATATTGCCCTGATGTTGATTTTAATTTTACTGGTTGGTTACATCGGTTCGTTTGTGCTCATCACGGTCATTATGGATCCCTTCCATAAATTGGCAAGCTGGGTGCGCCAGGTGGGTCACGGAACGGTTGATGAAGACGAATTGGATATCGATGCCGATGATGAGTTGGGTGAAATTGCCCAGGCATTTAACGAAATGACCAGCAAGTTCCGCGAGGCGCAACGACTTTCCCAATGTTGTCGGTTACGATATTACCTCTTACTACCAGGCGGCAAAAGAAGTTGGCGGCGACCTGTTTGATTTTGTGGAAGTGGACGATCATACCATCGGTATTTGTGTGGCGGATGTTTCCGGAAAAGGCGTTCCCGGCTCGATGGTGATGACCATGATTCGAACGGCGCTGCGTCTGGAAGCCCGCGGAAACAAAAATCCGGCTGAAGTGCTGGCAAAGGTAAATTCGTTTATCACCGACGATATTCGTCGGGGCATGTTTGTAACCGCCTTTTACATTATTCTCGATTCCCGGGAACGGATGATTTCGTTTGCCAGTGCCGGTCACAACCCCATGATTTTGTATCGCGGGAAAACCAGGGAAACTTTCTACCTGAATCCACCGGGTTTCCCGGTGGGAATTACCCTGCCGGATATTCACTTATTTGATAATACCATCAAAGCAGACCGGATTCGACTTCATCCGGATGATATCCTGGTCGCTTATACCGATGGAATTACCGAAGCAATGAATCACCAGCGTAAACTTTATGGTGAAGAGAGGTTCTTGGCGGCAATTCGCAAATTCGGAGATCTGGATGTAGTGGATTTCGTAAAAAATTTAAAGGAAGATATTTTAAGTTTCACCGGGGGGTATGAACAAAACGATGATATCACCCTGGTAGCGATTAAAGAAAATATGGAAGCGGTGGATGTAAAAATTAAAATGTTTGAAGAGTTGTTCGAGCTGGCAGACTCGGCAGGAATCACGGTAGCGCAAGCGTGCAAAGAAATAGGTGTTTCACCATCTACTTATTACAAATACAGAAAAATTTATCGCAGCGGTGGTCACGAATACCTGCGGGAAATGCTCCATGGGTACACCAATCTCGGTTTACGGCACCTAAGTATCGAGGTGAAAACTAAAATGTATGATATTATTCGCGAACACCCTTCTTACGGTGCTAAACGGATTAGTACTGCCCTGATGAACGATAAATACGGGAATATCGAAGTGAGTCCGTATTTAATTTATGAAGAATTGAAGCGTGCAAAACTCAATACCCGCAAGCAACGGGAAGACTTTGTTGCCCGTGGCGGAAAACGCCGCCTGAAACCTCCTGGCACACCCTTACTTACCCTCGATGGCGAGGTTATGGTGGGGGGCTTTAGATCGGACGAAATGACCAGTGAAACATTTACTTTCGGTATAAGAGTTCCAAAGACTGGTACATCGGTGAAAGAAAAAATCTTATCGGTATCCGGAAAACAGAATAACAACAACAGCATGCAACCAAATGATCAAGAAGAAAACGGTTCTGTAACCGCTGAAGAAAAACATGAGAAAAAACCTTTAGAAATTGTTAACAGTGACGAAAATGAAAACAATGAGGCAGTTTCAGACGATATAGAAAAAAATGAATCAAATATTGACTAATATAAAAAAGAAAAGTAGATTAAATTTTGTGTTGATTAACGGAGGAGACTCCAATGGAAGGTATTCAGGTTTCAAATGGAGTTGCTGGTAGTCAAAATCAAATTTCGATTATTAAAGTTGGTGGGTTTATCGATACAACCACTTCCTCAGAGGTCGAACGTGCGTTAAACAGTTTGCTGAAGCAAAATCGCTATAACATTATTATTGATCTGGGTAATGTTGACTATATCAGTTCAGCGGGTTGGGGTATTTTTATCAGCGAGATCAAGTCCATTCGTGAACATAATGGCGATCTTAAACTGGTGCGGATGATACCCGATGTGTACGAGATTTTTGAACTTTTGGAATTTCATCATATACTGGATGTGTACGATAATGTGGAAGATGCGATTCAAAAATTTGAAATGGCGGTTGCACAGCCCCAGGCTGAAGCAGTTGACAGAGAATCATATTCCGGCGAGCCGGTGGCAGTGGCTGAGACGGCTTCGATTGGTTCCACTACACCTGCTGCCAGACCGGTAGATCGTACTGTTTCTGCTCAACCTGTTGCCAGCCAACCGACTGAAAAGACTCCTGTACAATCCACATTTACCAGTAGCGGCAAATCCGAATCTTGGTGCGTATAAGATTAATAAAATCCTGAACACCGAGAAATATAACTTTTCCAAGGTCGGCTGGTTTGGTGTTCGATCCATCCTCAGCCAGTTGGGTTTAAATACTCGGAAAAATAGAAAAAAATTTGCGCAACAATTTGCCAAACAGAATGTTTAACAAAAATGTAGTGAGTAAAAAAGAAAGTGCTATTCGATGGACATGTTAGGAATTATTTTTATTGCTCTTCTTATTTTTAGTGTTGTGGCAAATTTTTTAAGTATCCCGGGTAATTTCCTGATTATTTTTGATACCGGCTGGTACGGGGTCGCCACCGGATTCCATAAATTTTCTTTCTCCTTTTTGTTGGTACTGCTCGCCATTGCCATTGCAGTCGAACTGTTGGAATACTTTATTATAGCCTTTGGTGCCCGAAAATATGGTGCATCAAAATTGGGTGCAGTTGCCGGAATTTTAGGGGGAATTGTCGGCAGTGTCAGTGGTTTCTTTTTCAGCCCGGTGATGGGTGCTATCATCGGCGGATTTACCGGTGTAATTGTTGGTACCCTGGGTTTGGAACTTTTGCGGGGAAAAAATCTCAGGCAGGCTATTGCCGCCGCCTAGGGTAGGTGGGTTAACCGTGAAAGCACTCGGTTCGCTGACCATGGTGGTGATTATTGCAGTGAATTTGTTCTATTAGAGCGAAGCGTATTGATCCCCGATAGGTGGATTTTATTGTCTTCATTTTTATCATATTTATCCCGGTCTTTTATCATTCCCTCGGATACGAACCGTATCATCGCAATTTTCCACAAAAATTTCCCATTTAAGCGGGCCGGCCCTTGAAAGATACGCATTACGTGAGGAAGGTCGGTAAATGTGCTGTGCGTCGTATTTCTCCGGAGTCTCGTGAGAAATTAATAGAAACAGAACGACAATAGCTTCCGGCAGTTCTCTTTTTATTTTCCTTTGCTTACCCAAACCCTGCTTTGTAATTTTTCGCCACACATTTTTAAATAAGGAGACCGATGATTAAGGAGACCGATGATGGATGAAAAAATCTGGAAAGAATTGCTCTTAAAAAATGATTCAAAAATTGTATTTCTGATTATGGATGGGTTGGGCGGTTTACCACGGGAGAGCGGCGGTAAAACCGAACTGGAAACAGCACGGACCCCCAATTTAAATAAATTTGCTGCCGAAGGAATTTGTGGCGTTTTAGACCCGATTTACCCGGGATTTACTCCGGGCAGCGGTCCGGCGCATCTGGCGCTGTTTGGCTACGACCCGGTGGAAAACAATATAGGTCGCGGGGTGCTCTCTGCACTGGGGGTGGATTTCGAGTTGACCGGTCGGGATGTGGCGGCGCGATTGAATTTCTGCACGCTGGATGCGCAAGGCAGGGTTGCAGACCGACGGGCGGGACGTATCGCCACCGATCTGAACGAAAAATTGTGCGAGAAAATCCGTAACAGTGTTCAGTTGCCGCCGGAAGTGGAATTCTTTATCCAGACGGTTTCGGAGCACCGGGCGGTGCTGGTGCTGCGCGGCGAGGGACTGGGCGGGCTAATAAACGACACCGATTCTCAGAAAACCGGCGTGCCGCCCCTGGAACCTCATGGTGCGGACGAAGCCTCCCAAAAAACGGCAAAATATGTCGCGGAATTTTTGAAACAGGTCCGGGAGTTGCTGAAAGATGAGCATCCGGCAAACTTTGTGCTTGCGCGCGGATTCGCCAAGTACGAACCAATGACGACCATGGAAGAACGATACGGACTGCGTTCCATTGCCATTGCTCAATATCCCATGTATCGCGGGCTGGCGCGGTTGGTGGGAATGACCGTTCCACCCGTTCCGCCTACTTATGATGATATGTGGAAACAACTGAAGGAAAATTATGACAGCTACGATTTTTTCTTCGTTCATTTTAAAAAAACGGACAGCTATGGTGAAGACGGTAATTTTGAAGCAAAAGTGGAAGTGATTGAAACAGTCGATGTCTGGGCGGCTCAATTGCGCAAATTGAACCCGGATGTTCTGGTAGTTACCGGCGATCATTCCACCCCGGCGGTGCTGAAATCCCATAGCTGGCATCCGGTTCCTGCATTGCTCTGGTCGAAAAATGCCCGGGCAGACCAGGTGTCGCAATTTGGCGAGAGAAGCTGTTCGCAAGGATACCTGGGACGCATGCCGATGAAAAACGTCTTGCTGGTTGCCATGGCAAATGCATTGCGTTTCCAGAAATTCGGTGCCTGATTGATGATTTAAATCGCGATCTGCCGGAAGAGAATGAATGGGCTGCCGAATCTGGATTTTTCTCATTCGGGGACTGAATATTTAAATTTCTCTTACAGGAATTTTGGTTGGAGGACAGGATATGGCGAAAACAAAGCAGGAGCAAGTCATTCGGGAATTGTTTGAACTTGCCGGGATAACAATTAATGGAACCCGGCCCTATGATATCCGGGTTCATGATACCAGGTTGTATCACCGGGTTTTGAAAGATACTGCGCTGGGTCTGGGCGAAGCATATGTGGAGGGCTGGTGGGATTGCCCTGCGCTCGATCAATTTTTTGACCGAATTCTGCGGGCAGACCTCGAATCGAAAGTAAAAGGGAACTGGCAACTGAAATTGCGTTTACTGAAAACCCGGTTTTTCAACCTTCAGAGTGGTCGTCGCGCCTACCAGGTTGCCCGTCAGCATTACGATTTGGGGAACGAGTTATATAAAGCCATGCTCGACAAGCGGATGAATTATACCTGCGCCTACTGGAAAAACGCAAAGAATCTAGACGAAGCCCAGGAAGCGAAGCTGGAATTGGTCTGTCAAAAAATCGGTCTGGAAAAGGGAATGTCCGTGCTGGAGTTGGGGTGCGGATTCGGCTCTTTTGCCAAATATGCTGCAGAGAAATACGATGCTCATGTGACCGGTTATAACGTTTCGGAGCAACAGGTACTCCTGGGAAGAGAATTGTGCAAAGGACTACCGGTGGAACTGGTTCTGGACGATTACCACAAAGCCACCGGCAGCTTCGACCGGGTTATTTCCATTGGCGTGATGGAGCATGTGGGCTACAAAAACTACCGCACCTACATGGAAGTAGTTGACCGTTGTTTGAAAAAAGACGGTATTGCCTTTATTCATACTATTGGAGGAAATATCAGCACTACCACGGCGAACGAGTGGACAGCGAAATACATTTTTCCCAACGGAATGCTTCCTTCGGTAGCGCAATTGGGAAAGGCGATGGAAGGACTGTTTGTGGTGGAAGATTGGCACAATTTCGGTCCCGACTACGACCCGACCCTGATGGCATGGCACCGCAATTTCGAGGAAGCCTGGCCCGCGCTGAAAGACAAATATGATGAGCGCTTTTATAGGATGTGGCGCTACTATTTATTGAGTTCTGCCGGCGGATTCCGGGCACGCGGCACCCAGTTATGGCAAATTGTAATGACCCGACCCGGCACCGACCAACCTAACTGCCGGATCAGTTGAGGCAGGTGACGGATGATTGAATGGCTGTTGAAACGGGCAGGGGTGCCCATCCATCATCACGAGGTGAAAAATATTCGCCGTGACGGAGGCTACTATATTCTCGATGAACAGTATCGTTGTCGGTATTTGGTAGGGGCGGGCGGAACCAATTGCCCGGTGTACCGAAGCTTTTTTCGGCAGGAACAAACATCGGTATCGGGGCAAAACAACATGATTTGAAATCCGGGAATGAAACGTTACGGGATCATTGGAATTATTTTGTGGAGCGCCTGCAAAAGAATGGTTTGCTGGAAGGTGATGTTCCCACGGCAAAAGGGTACAGTTATTATTTGCGCCAGAAAAATACGGTGATTCAGAAAGACACTGTTTTCCTTGCAGGAGATGCAGCCGGATTAGC